>JAUQXC010000083.1 GCA_030834825.1 Thermoflexales bacterium | reverse complement strand
GTAAAGGCCGCGCCTGCGCCTGATTGGCTTTCCACCGTAATCCATCCCCCCAGCTTGTTCACGATTTGGGTGGAGATGGCCAGGCCCAGGCCGGTGCCTGGCGCACCCGACTTGCGTCCGGCTTCGCCACGGTAGAATCGTTCGAAGATGTGTGGGAGATCATGAGGCGAGATGCCGGGACCGCTGTCGTGGATGGTGATGGTAATCCAGGCTTGATCGTCCCGCACGCGCTGCGCGGTGTTCACCGTAATCAGTCCGCCCGCCGGCGTGTAGTTGATGGCGTTGGTCAAGAGGTTCGACACGACTTGTCCCAGCATGACGGGATCGGCTTGCGCGAAGGCCAGCGGGTCTTCGGCGCGATAGTCGATCATCAACTGGCGACTGGCGGCCAGCACCGTTCGATCGGCGATGAGCTGGGCCGTCAGCTGATTGACATTGGCCGGCTCCAACAGTATCGGCGTGCGACCCAAATCGAGCCGGGATAGATCGAGCAGGTCCTCGATCAATTTTTCCAGCCGGGCCGCTTCGCGGCGCAGCGTCTGCAAGTATTCTTCGTACTTCTCCGGTTTGCCGCGCGTGAGCAGGCTGATGTAAAGCTTCACGTTGGCGATGGGCGTGCGGAGCTCGTGACTGACATTGGACACGAATTCGTCTTTTAAGCGATCCAATTCCTTTTGTTGCGAAATGTCGCGCTGCACACCCACATAGCCGTAGATTTGCCCATCGACGTCGAATACCGGAGCGATAGTCAACGCCGTATCATACAGCGTGCCATCCTTGCGCTGATTGACCAACTCACCCCGCCAGATGTTGCCCCGGGTAATGGTCTGCCACATCTTCTGATAGAACGAGACGGGTGTCGTGCCGCTTTGCCACAATCGTGGATTTTGTCCCAGGATTTCGCTGGCGGCATGTCCGGTGAGCCGTTCCATGGCCGCGTTCACATATTCAATGTTGCCTCTCAGGTCCGTGAGCATAATCCCCTCGCCGGCAGCGTCCAGAATGGCCGCCGTCCGTTTGCGTTCGCGCTCCAATTCTACCGTGCGATCCGCGACACGGCCCTCCAGTTCTTCGGCGTGAAGGCGCACGGCCTCATGCAGCTGGGCATTTTCGATGGCGATGGCTGCCTGATTGGCAAAGGCGGCCACCGTCTCACCCGTTGCTTCGTCGTACGAATTCGGCGTGAAACTATCCACGTTCAGAACGCCCAGTAACCGGCCTTTGACGCGCAGCGCCGCGCCCACCCACGATCGGATGGGCTCACTGCCGGACAACGCATACCAATGCGGATCCTGTTCTGTGTCTGCAATGATCATGATCCGTTGATGCGGCTGTCCCCAACGTTCCTTGATCGTCGGCAGCAGTGATTCACGAATGATCTGGTGGGCGCGGCGCATATCCGAAAAACCACGCCCGGCCGCAAATAGAATTTCATCGCCGTCAATCAATTGAATGGAGACACTGTCGTAACGAACCACATGCGCGAGGAGATCAAAGATGTAGTCGAACACTTCGTTCAGGCTCATGCCAGCCGTTAACAGCGCGCCGACCGCCTGCAGGGTCTGCGCCTGGCGCAGCTGCTTGCGTTCGGCTTCAAACAGGCGGGCGTTCTCAAACGCGATGGCCGCTTGCTGCGCCATGCTGTGACACAGCGAGATTTCGTCCGGAGTGAATTCGCGGCGGTGCCGGCTTTCCCACAACTCGGCATAGCCGAAAATGATGTCTCTGGCGACCAGCGGCACCGTCAAAATGGACTGCACCCCATACTGGCGCATATGCTCACGGCGTAGTTCAGGTCGCGCTGGATCGTCGATATGTTCGATCTTGGCCTCCTGGCTGATTACCCAGCGAGCAGACAATCCCATGTCGTGCACCAAGTCATATGAATGTCCCCGGTCAGAAACGCGCTCTTCCGGGTTGGCCTGTGGCCCGTAATAATCGGCCAGCACGGTTGCTATATTGCTATGCGGATGCCATTCACAGATGTAGGTGCTGGTGACGTCGATGGCGCGCCCCATTTGCTCGGCCAGGCGCTGCAGCATGGTGGGCAGATCGAGCGTGGAGGAAATCGCGCGGTTCGCTTCTAACAACGCGGCCTGTTCGATGGTACGGCGCTGTGTCGTCTCGTACAGCTGAACGTTTTCAAGGGCTACCGCGGCCTGATTGGCCAGTGTCTGGCACACTCGAATTTCGGCTTCGGCCCAGTCCCGTTCGGTGCGGCTATCCCAGATGACGACGTAGCCGTACACGTGATTGGCCCTGCTGAGCGGCAGACGCAGGCAGCTCTTGCCGCCATATTTCAGCAGTTCCTCGATGATGGCCGGATCAGCATCGGGCTGACTGAGGCGCATGCTTGAATAGTGTCCAGCCTGCAGGGCCGCCCGTGTGCGTGGATAGTCGCTGAGTCGATGCACTTCGCCCAGGTCCGATTGACGTTCCAGGGCATTCGCTTGCGGGCTGAAGTATTCGGCAATGATCGTGCCGGTGTCGTGCTCCCAATCGCACCACACGATATAGGTGCTGGTAGCATCAACTGCCTGGGCCAGGCGCTCGGTGACTGAGTGAAGCACGGCCGATTTATCCAACGTGGAGGTGATTGCCAGGCTGCTGTCATACAAAGTTGCCAGCTCCCTGACGCGCTGCTGCGCCCCGTCAAGCAATTGTGCGCTCTCCAGCGCGATGGCGGCTTGAGCGGCGACTGCCAGTAACCGCCGGGCGTGTTCCGGCGTGTAGAAATTGGGCGTCATGCTGTTGACGGCCAGCACTCCCAACGTGCGCCCTTTAGCGCGAATGGGGACGCCGATATGGGATCGGATCCAGTGTGTCACAGGATAGCTCACCCACTCGGGATCGTTGTGCGTATCGCTTGACATCCACGGTTCACCGGTCTCGACAATGTAACGTAAGTTCGGTGTTTGCATCAAGGGCAGGGTCATCTGGCGCAGGATTTCCTCCTGTCCGGGAGGCATGAAGCCGCTCCAGCGAAGCAGGCGGCCCATTTGATCATCCAAAGCGATGATGTTGGTGGCGTCGTTGGGAACCAACCGTGTGACAATTGCCAGGATCTGATCCAGCACGTCCTCAGTGTGCAGCGTGCTGTTCAACGCTTCGGCAGAATCGCGCAAGGCCTCGGCCAATTCGCGTTGCTGCCGTTCTGCCCCCACCAGGCGCGTGTTTTCAATGGCGATCACTGCCTGGGCCGCCAGCGCGGCGAGCAGGGCGAGTTCGTCCTCACTGAATTGGCGCACGGTTCCGAACGATTTCACGTTCAGCGCGCCAATCAGCCGCTCTTCCCGCCACAGGACGACACCCGCTATCGTGCGGATATCACACTGAGCGTACAGGGCTGCATCCGGTAAATCAGAGAGCGCTTGAATGTCCGGAGTGATGATGATTCGATCGGGCCGGTTCTGATAAATTTCAAACAGTGCGCGGGGCATGGGCGTGACACGTTGACCGAAGAACTCCGGCATGCCATAACCCCCGGAGAATACCAGCGCATCCAATGTTTCAGCATAGAGATAGATGCTGGCTGCCGGAGCATTCAGGGCGTGCGCTGTTTCTTCACAGGCGATTTGCAAGACGGCATCCAGTTCAATCTGGGCATTCAACCGTGTGGCGAGCTGAGCTAAAGCTTCGGCGCGCATGCGCTGTTGGCGCTCGGCTTCGAACAAGCGAGCGTTCTGGATGGAAATGGCGGCCGTCCCGGCCAGCAACGTCAGGAATTCAGCATCTTCCTCCGTAAATCGATTGTAAGCTTTGCTCTGCACTTGCACCACGCCGCTGACTTCGCCTTTGGCTAAGAGGGGCACGTAGATCGCCGAGCGGGCTTCTTCACCTGGAATCACACGCGAGCGGGTGCGTTTCAAGCGCCCGGGTAGATCTTTGACGATAACGGGCTGCCGCCGATGAAGGCTTTCGCTTTGCGCGTCATCGTCCGGCGGTTCTAGCGGCAGAGGCGGCAACTGGGCGGTGTCCAATCGTTGACCGTGTTCCCAACCATAGAGGCAGGTCATGATCTGGCGGGCGGGATCGTAGTGCGAGATGAGCAAAGCCAGCATGTCGGGATAGTTCTGCTGGATGGCGGCAGCTAATTGTGCAAAGATTTGGGGTAGGTCCAATAATTCGGCCAGCGTTCGCCCGATGGTGTTGAGGGTGGACAATTGCTCTGCACGGCGGCGGGCCTGATCGTGCACCGCCGCGCGTTGCAGCGCCCCCGCGGCGATATCGGCCAACATGGATAACAGACGGCTGTCCTCTTCGGTGAAGGGCAGTGTACGCCCCACTGCCAACATGCCCAGCGGGCCGCTGTCGGCGTCCAGAGGCACGACCAGCAAGGCACCGATGCCTTGCAGCAACTCATGGCGTGCGATATGGGGATTGGCATCCAGATCGTTACTGGCAAACATGTTGCCGGTATGCATGATGGTGGCTGCCACCCCCTGTCCCAGAGGCAAGGACGTACCGAGGAATTGCTCCCAGACGCCATGGGCCGCTTTCAGCACCACTTCTTCCGTGAATAAATCAATCAACCCTAGCGCAACAGCTTCAATCTCCAACCAATGCTTGACCTGTTCCACGATCAACGGCAGGGCTTCTGCCTGAGAGGTGGCAGTCCGTAGGGCTGCTGCAAGACCGGCTACCGCTGCCCATTCGCGCTCACGGCGTTTGATGCTGGTCACATCACGGGCCACCCAGACCACGCGCTGGTCCGAGATAGGTGAAATGCTGGCTACAAACCAGCGTGGCCGTTGGTCGATCAAGAGGTCATATTCAAAGCTGATGGTGGTCTGGGTTTGCAGCGCGCGTTGAATCGCGGCCAGGCAGGCCGCGGCGGTGTCAGGCGGCAGCACTTGCGCCAGAGTTTTGCCCAGCAGTTGATCGGGCGGAGCTGCCAACGCTTGCGAATTGGTGGGGGCAACCTGCTGATAGACGCCTTGCGCATCCAGCACCAGGATGACATCACTCAGCGCCGTGAGCAGAGCGCGCAGCTGCGCTTCTGAGGCGCGTAAGGTCGTCTCCATTTCGTGACGGGCGGTCACGTCGCGCATGATGCTTATGATCCGATTAGGCTCAATCTGCCGCGCCTTGATTTCAGCAATGAGGTGGCTTCCCGTTTTAGGGAGCAAACGGTACACGGCGAATACGGTCTGGCCGCGACCGATCTGATCGAGATGAAGCACGACCGCGGCTCGATCCTGAGGATCGATCACGTCGCTGATTTTCCGCCGCGACAGTTCCTCACGTGTATAGTCCAGCATGGCGCAGCCGGCTGGATTCGCGTCCAAAAAGCGGCCGGCTTGATCGCAAACAAAGATGCCGTCGGTGGCCTGTTCAATCAATTGGCGATAACGTGTCTCGCTGCGCTGGACCTGGAATGTGTAACGCGCGCTGAGCGCTAGCGTCACGAACAACGTCACTGCACTATAAAGCAGCAGCAGCTGGCGATAGGTTTCCGGCGTGGCGTTGGACAAGACGAAGAACAAGGTCAGCAGCATGATGCTCAAATATAGCAACAGCGTCTGCAAGGCGAGACGGGGCAGACCGTGGCGAGTGAAGCACTGAATCCAGCGTTCTGGTTTCATGGCTGTTCCTTGCCTCGGAGACGATCGATGACGAACTTATCTTCGGCTGGCGGGGCCTTAACCGGAATCAGCGCTGCGCGCCAGGTGTTTGGTTGGGTGAGGTGTGGCTGTTTCACCATGCTTCCGATCTGCGCCGGATGTATTACCGGGCCGGCGACGTCGCGCCAAAGCTGGGGGATGGGAACGAATGCGGGTTCGGAAGAAGGATGATCAGGTTACGATGTCGTACTCAAGCCGTCGAGTACGGCCGCAGCTTCAGAGGTCTTGTGCAAGTTCTTCATTCCGAACTCACGTTAATTATACTTCACGGTTATGGAATTTCGCCTCACACCATCATGCGTTCCGGGTACAACTAGACCGCGGTTGCAGCCGTGCAACTGCCACGCGAACCGGACAATAGCAGGGTCTCAACCCAGCAAAAAAGATCGAGCGCAGGTCCGCTCGATCTTTTTTGCTCAAAACGGGACGTCAAACGCCGTCTCAATGGACGGGGAATACCAGTGACTGCGGCGCCAGCTGCTGCTTAAGCGCCACCGACATGCGGCGAATGCCATCCACGATCATATCTTCACTGGCATTGCTGAAGTTGAGCCGCAGGGTGTTGTGCCCCCCACCGGTGGGATGGAAGGAATGGCCCGGCACAAAGGCCACCTTCTGCTGAATGGCCTCTTTCAACAGTTCAGTGGTGTTGATCGATTCCGGGGTCGTGACCCACAAGAACAGGCCACCCTGGGGACGGGTCCAGCGCACTTCGGCGGGGAATGTTTCTTCCATCGTCTGCAGCATCAAGTCACGGCGCCGGCGATAAACCTCGCGGATGTCGCGCACATGCTTGTCCAGAAAACCGCCACGCGCCACTTCATAAGCGACCATCTGATCGAATGAGCTGGTGTGCAGATCGGTGCCTTGTTTCATTTGCACTAATTTGGAGACTACGTCCTTCGGCGCGACGATCCAGCCTAAACGCAGACCGGGCGCCAGCGTCTTGCTGAAGGTGCTGGTGTAAATGACATTGCCCGTATAACTACCATTGCCCTCGCAGCCTTCGTATTCGGCGTCGAGCGTGACCAATGGCTTGAGATGTTCACCCTCAAAGCGCAGTTGGCCGTAGGGATCATCTTCCACGATCGGGATGCCGTATTCCTCGGCCAGCGCGATGAGATCGTAACGCCGGGTGAGTGAGAGGGTGACGCCCGTGGGATTTTGAAAGTTGGGCAGGATGTACATGAACTTTGGCCCGGTGCGCAACGCTGCTTCCAGTTGAGCGACTTGCAAGCCATCGTCGTCAATGGGTACGGTGACGTATTGGGCCTGATAGGCCGTGAAGGCCTGAATCGCGCCGAGGTAGGATGGATTTTCGGTCAGGATGCGATCGCCGGAATTGATCAGCAGCTTGCCGATCAAGTCCAGGGCTTGCTGCGAACCGGACGTGATGACAATGTTATCGACGTCGACCTTGATGCCATAGCGAGCCATGTGGCGCGCCAGCATTTCCCGCAGCGGCGCGTAGCCTTCGGTGGTGCTGTACTGCAGGGCGCGCGCGCCCATCTCGCTCAGCACCACGTCACAGGCGGTTTTCATTTCTTCAATGGGAAATAATTCGGGAGCCGGCAAGCCGCCGGCAAAGGAGATAATATCGGGCTGCTGCGTCAGCTTGAGGAGTTCGCGGATCGCCGAGCTGCTCATGCTGTGCGTGCGGAGGGCGTAACGCTGTGCCCACGGTGTCGTCATTTTCGATTTTTCCTCCTGGTGTCGGATGTGTGGGTGTGAGAGACAAAAGACACGATCGGGTCTGGGCAGGTGGCTGATCGTGTCTTTGGGAATTCTTGTCCAGTTTGGCTAAGCGGGGATTTGAACGGCTCGTTGCGCCAGTTCAATCCCCTTGCGTAAGGCCAGTTTATTGGCCTCCAGCAACTCGCGGCGGCGGGCTGGAATGTGATTGTCCAGCGCTTGCTCTACCGCTTCCAGCGGTAGCACCGGCACATACGCCAGCATGGCGCCCAGCAACACCATGTTGAGCAGCTTGGCATGTCCCAGCTCGGCGGCGGCCGTACTGCCCGGAATGGCGAGGGCATGAATGTTGCGCCGCGTGAATGGATGCGAGACCAGCGACGAGTTGTAGAACAGATATCCGTTGGTTGCGAGTAGCGGCTCATACTTTTCCGCCGAGGGATTGTTGAGCGCGATGACGGTGGACGGGTTGCGCACCAGCGGCGAGCCGATCTCTTCCTCGGAGATGATGACCGTGCAATGCGCCGTGCCGCCGCGCATTTCCGGTCCGTAAGAGGGAATCCACGTCACGAAGCGGCCGGCATCCATCGCCGCGTAAGCCAGCAGTTGACCGGCAAACAACGCGCCCTGTCCGCCAAAGCCGCTGAAGATAATGTCGTAAGTCATGTGTCACTCCTAACGAGTAACGCGTAATAAGTAACGAGTTGATTGCGTTTTACTCGTTACTCACGACGCGTTATTTCTTTACACTCTTAAAGTCATCCAACGGATACACCGGCACCATCTGGGCCTCGATCCACTTCAAGGCTTCAGCCGGCGGAATGTCCCAGTTGGTGGGGCAGCTCGACAACAGTTCCACCAGCGAAAAACCATGGCCATGCAACTGATTTTCAAAAGCTTGCTTGATGGCCTTCTTCGCTTTGCGGATCTCGGTCGGGTTGTGCAAGCTGCGCCGGGCGATGTAAGTTGCGCCGTCCATCGTGGCCAGCAGCTCACAGATTCGGATCGGGAAGCCGGATGTTTCCACATCGCGCCCCATGGGCGAAGAAGTCGTTTTCATGCCCGGCAGCGTCGTGGGCGCCATCTGTCCGCCGGTCATGCCGTAGATGGCATTGTTGATGAAGATCACGGTGAGGTTCTCGCCGCGCAGGGCCGCATGCATGATCTCGGCCAATCCGATCGAAGCGAGGTCGCCATCGCCCTGGTAGGTGAACACAACCCGATCGGGCAGCACACGCTTGATACCGGTAGCCATGGCCGGGGCGCGGCCATGCGCCGCTTCCACAAAATCGACTTCAAAGTAGTTGTAACAAAACACCGAGCAGCCTACCGGCGCGACACCAATGGTGTTTTCACGAATGCCCAATTCGTCAATCACTTCGGCAACCAGGCGATGGGCCACACCGTGGGTGCAGCCCGGACAGTAATGAGTGTGGACCTCACTCAAGGCGGCCGGTCGTTGATAAACCAGTTGTTCTACGGGTGTGGTGGTCATAGGTAAAAGTCTCCCTTAATCTAGCCGTTCAAGGCCGCGACTCGATTGGCGGGCAGCGTGGCCTGATCGAGTTTGGCAATGGTCGCCAGGACTTCATCGGGCAGTGGCACCACACCGCCGGTGCGCCCGTAGAATTCGACCGGGCATTGACCGGCCACGGCGATCTTCACATCGTCGATCATTTGGCCGGCATTCATCTCCACGACCAGGAAGCCGCGCGCTTCATCGGCCAATTGTGAGAGGCGCTCTTCGGGGAACGGCCACAGGGTGATGGGCCGGAGCAGCCCCACCGGAATACCTTGCGCCCGCGCCAGCTTCACGGCGGTCTGTGCCACCCGTCCGGCAGTGCCAAAGCCCACCACGATCAACTCTGCCCCCTCGATCATGTATTCTTTGTAGCGCACTTCGTTGGCGGCGATGAGCTTGAGTTTCGCTTGCAGCTTGTGGTTGAAGGTTTCCAACTCTTCCGGTTGTAAATGGATGGAGGAGATGATGTTCTTCTTGCGGCCCTTGGCCCCGGACACGGCCCAGTCTGGCGGGGTCTGGCGCAGCTCCCGCATGGGCGGCAATTCAGCCGGTTCCATGAGCTGCCCGATGTTGCCGTCGAGCAGCACCGTAGCAATGGTGCGGTACTTCTCGGCAAGATCAAACGCCAGGAGCGTGAGATCGATCGCTTCCTGCACGGTGGCGGGAGCGAGCACGATCTGTTTGTAGTCGCCATGGCCGGCCATCTTCACCATCTGAAAATAATCGGACTGGCTGGGGGCAATGTTGCCCAGGCCGGGCCCGCCGCGCATCACATCGACGATGACGCTGGGCACTTCGGATCCGGCGATATAGCTCAGGCCTTCCTGCATCAAACTTACACCGGGACTCGACGAAGAGGTCATCACGCGTTTGCCGGTGGAGGCCGCACCATACACCATGTTGATGGCGGCTACCTCGCTCTCGGCTTGCACGAAAGCGCGGCCCAGCTCCGGCATGCGCTTGGACATGTGTTCCAGCAGCTCGGTCTGAGGCGTGATGGGATAACCGAAGTAAGCTTCGACTCCGGCACGCACAGCCGCTTCGGCAATGGCGACGTTGCCTTTCAATAACTCTTTGGTCATCGGTAAACTCCCTTTATACTAGCGCCGCAGCGGGGGTGCGGCCCGTGATGGTGCGATAAACGGTGATGACCGCATCGGGGCAAATGACGGCGCACACGGCGCAGCCGGTGCACTCGCCGGCGGGGTCAACCAGTGCCGCGGGACGGTACCCCTTGACGTTGAACCAATCGGACATTTTGATCACGTTCTGCGGGCAGACGGTGGTGCAGAGCTCGCACCCTTTGCAATGTTCGGCGTCGATTTCAATGCGGCCCTTGGCAGCCATAGGTCCTCCAAGTTGGGTTTTGGGCATCCTTAGCATAAAGCTATTGCGCGGGGCTGGGGAGTGCATGATGTCATCTCTGGCGCGTGAAGATTCACTCTCTTGAGGGTCAAATGTCATCTTACAGCATCGCGTTTGTTTAATGCCCTGCTCATCTGACCATGATCCTGTTAGGCATATCTGGGCCTTACGCTGGTGAGCATAACGACCAGCTTGGCCTCTCTCGGCGCGCCAAGTCATTGACCTGGCTGACAGCTCATGCTAAACTGCCCACA
>JAUQXC010000918.1 GCA_030834825.1 Thermoflexales bacterium | reverse complement strand
AATTGATCCTGCTGGGCCTGATCGTGCGCACGATCGGATTTGCCGGAATGGCACAGGTGGACGCTCTATCTGCTTTGATCTTGACCGCCCTGCTGGCCGGAATCGGCGGGGCCTTGTTCGATTCGCCGACCGGCGCGTTGATGGCCGCCCTGACCACCGAGGATGAACGCCTGCAATTCTATTCCGTGCGTGGCGTCATCGCAAGCCTGGGCATGACGCTGGGACCGCTGATCGGCTCCGCGTTACTTAAAGTGGATTTCGCGCTGGTGGTCTATCTCTCCGCGAGTCTGTACGTCGTGGCCTTGATTGTGACCTGGCGCCTGCTACCCGACGCCAAGGTTGGCCGAACCGATCAATCTCTGACTTCCGGCGTGAAGCGCGTGGTGCACGATCGACCATTCGTGATTTTGGTGGCACTGCTCATGGGCTACTGGTTCCTGTGGGTGCAGTTGACCTTGTCCGTGCCCTTAAAGGCCACCGCGCTCAGCGGCGATGAAAGCAGCGTGGGCCTGGTATATGTCGTGAATACGATCTTCACCGTCGTGTTGCAAGTGCCGCTGATCCGGTTTCTCGAAAAACGTCTGCGCCCCATGCCCGCCCTCGTCGTGGGCCTGGGCCTCATGTCGCTGGCGATGGGCAGCATCGCCGTCACACAGACCTTCTTCGCCTTGTTGCTGTGCATCGCCTTTTTCTCGATCGGCAACCTGATCGCCACGGCCAATCAAAGCACCGTTATCGCGGGCATGGCGCAGCCCGACGCGCGCGGATCGTATTTTGGCGTGAGTGCGGTTGCTTTAGCGGTAGGCGGCGGTCTGGGTAACCTCGTCGGCAGCGCGCTCTACGGCGCTTCGACGACCAACGGCCTGCCCGCCGTACCGTGGCTGATCATCGGTGGCGTGGGTGCGATGTCCACGGTAGGGTTGTGGTTGTTGAACAAGCGGCAGGTTGTGCAGACAATCGCTAATGAAGAGGTGGTAGTAGAATAGTTCCGCTACTCCGCAAAGCGGCTCAGATCTGTCCACCCTGGAACATTCCCTAATTCTCCGGCGTCATGGTAGTAGAAACACACACTACGCCGGAGGTGCAACCATGGGACTGGTACCACCCTTTATCATCCTGATGATCCTGGTGTTGGGCTGTGGTCGCAAGGCCGCCGCTGGCCGCCGCTGCGATTTGGGTTTCGTCATCGTGATGCTCTCCCTGGTGCTGGTCGTCCTGCAGCTGCAATCGCAGGGCTAAAACTTTGCTTCGCAAAATCACGCACCCCAGCGGATAGGCCTCGCTGGGGTGTGTATCGTTTTCGCGTGGACGGCCTACCCGGCTTGCCTACACTAGAATTCTTATGCGCATGAATGGAACGCCATATGCCGAATATCATCGAGAAAGTCATAGCCTTCATTACGCGGCCATCACAGAACAGCCTTGAACTCTTGCTCTTCGAGCACCCCCAGGCCGGCATCCAAATCCCGACGGGCACCGTCGAGGACGGTGAAACACCGGAAGCCGCGGCAGTGCGTGAAGCCGCCGAAGAGACTGGATTAACTTCTCTCACGCTGCGACGCGCGTTGAGGAACCACCGCCGAGACACTACCTCCTCGCGAGCGTGTGATTAGCGAAACCACACGCGTCTATGCTGCGCGGATCTAGCCAGCTTCGATTGGGCCTCACTCCGGCGCGGCCTCACATGACTGTCGAGCGGCAAGTCTCCGGCTTTTTCCACGTCACCTACATCGAATATGATCGTCTCGACGATCCGAAGTACATCACCTATCAGATTACGGGTTGGGTGCCTGAGAGCGAGGGGCCGACGCGCGCCTGCGCCACTTCTTCCATTTCGAATACCACGGATCACAGGTTGCGCCATGGTGGATTGAAACCGACCATCATCGCTTTCGCTTGTTTTGGGCACGCTTGACTGAACTATCAGTTATCGTGCGTCCACAAGATCAGTGGCCTGAGGTCTTCTTTCAGCATGGTGACTTCTAGCGAGGAGCAGGGTTTGCGGCTTGCGTCGCTTGACTTGGATTGGATTGACACTATACTGAATTCTAGATGTAAGCGGTTAGAACGGACTCCTCTCCTTACAATCGGCATCTGTTGCGCCAGTTGAGTGTTAATTTTGACGGTTGTCGATCGGGTTGGTGGGCGGCGGCTGA
>JAUQXC010000917.1 GCA_030834825.1 Thermoflexales bacterium | reverse complement strand
TTGAAAAAACCAGTCCAGCGGATGATCAGGTAGGCGGCTCCCAACCCGATCACCAGCAGTATCAGCGAAAGCGCAGAAGCGGCGCCAAAGTTTCCCCGCTCAAAGGCAAAGTTGTAGGCCAATTGGTTCGGCGACCAGACCGCTGGTACATTGCCGCCAACGCCGAGGTTGTTGCCGCCGCCCAAAATCTGTGGTTCCACGAATAATTGCACATTCCCGGCGAAAATCAGAATAAATTGATAAATGATATAGGGACGGATGAGCGGCAATTTGATGTACCGCACTTTTTGCCAGGCATTGCAACCATCCATGGTGGCTGCCTCGATCACTTCCGTCGAAATGGCTTCCAGCGCACCATATTGGATGGCAATCCACATGCCCGCGCCAGCAAAAAAGCCCATGAGGGTGAAGATTACGGGCAAACTGCCGGCATAGATCACATCATTGGTCAATTTGAAGCCCATGCCATTCAGCAGAGTCTGAAAGGGGCTGATACTGGGATCCAGCATAAAAATGACAACCAACACCAATACGGGCCCCGTCACTGCACCAGATACGAAATAGAGGGTACGTAAGGCTGTTGTCAACCGCCCGGGGCGCATTTGCAACAGTATTGCCAATATGACGACCATAGCGATCCCGAGTGGCACTGAGATCGCCAGGAACTTCCCGATGTTGGCAAAAGTTAAGGTGAAGCGAAACTCCTTGAAAACGGCCACATAGTTGCTAAACCCCGCTCCAAAATATCTCGGCAGGCCGGTGCTGAAATCAGCGAAACTGATCAATAGGGCGTAGAGACCTGGACCAAGGCCAAAAGCCAGCATGACCAGGAAATAGGGCAACACAAACAGATAGGCAACCTTATGCCGCCGCCAGCGGGAAAAACCTGGGGAATGCGGCTTGTTCGTCAAAGGCACAAGAGGGGGCGACGCCGGCTGATTAGTCATGGAAAACTCCTGTGGACCGCATCTTTCCAGAATGAAGAGGGAGGGCAGGCCGCATTTCTGTGAACCTTACTTACCCGAAACGCGCCCCGCCGTCCCCTGTGCCTGAGAGCGTCTGGAGACTCTCTCACTTTTGCTAAAATCTATTACTTCTTTACTTCGACCTGGTACCCCTGCGCTTCCGCTAGGGGGGCCAGCTTGTCTGCCACATCAGGCAGAATCGATTCGACCGACCTATCTTCCTGCAACCCCGTCTTGACAGCCTCGCTCAATGGGGCAATGAGGTCAAAGCGTGGCCACTTGTCCAACGGACCAATATCGGTGGCAGCCTGCTGGTAGACCGGGAAGGGATCGTTGGCGAAAAGCTCGTTGGTCTTCATTGTATCTTGGAATAGATTCTGGATGGGTTTGTACGCCGGGAAATTGGTAGTTCCCTTCCAGAAATCCGGGTCGGTGGTAACCCACTGAATAAAATCCACAGCCAGTTTGGGATTCTTCGTATGGCTGGAGACAGTCCAGGCCGCACCACCCATGGCCGGAGTTATGGCCTTATCATCATCTTTCCACTTCAGTGGATTGGCAACCCCGAGTTGGTGTTCAGATGTCTTATACCAGGAGCTGTTTTCATTTCCACCGAAGACGCCGAACATCCAGGCAGGTCCTGGCATCGCCAACAACTTATTACTCGAGACAACTGCGGCAAATTCAGCACTAAAGTAATCGGTATTGAACATCGTACCGTTGTCCAGCATGTGGTCGACCAACTTCGCGGCGCGTACACAGCGCGGGTCCGTCATATCGATCTTGAGAGTGGAGTCATTCACCAACTCATGAGAGGGACAGCCGCTGGCATCAAAATAGCTGATGTATGTCCAGCCATCACCCCAAGTCCCTAAATAATAGCCAGGATGTTCCGCGGCCACCTTGTCACTGAGGTCCTGATATTCCTCCCACGTGGTGGGCACGGTGTAACCGAATTCATCCATGAGCGGTTTGTTGTAGTACGTCACAAACATAGCCAGGTCATAGCGCAGACAGTAAACCTTGTCGCCAAATGTACAGCCATCCATTCCGGTATAACCGCTCAATACATCCGCAGGTACCCATGGCGTCAGATCGAGCGGGAAGTGGTGCGCGTCGTCAGCCACGCGACCAACAAGCCGGGGTTCCGCAAAGACCACATCCGGCCACCCCTGATCGGTATTGTTGAACAGCAGAACTTTCGCCGGAAATTGCTCACGGTCCACAGTCACCGCCTTGAGCAGGCTGGCTTTATCTGGATGCGCTTTCACATAGGCGTCGAAGGCGGGCTGGCGGTCCGCGTCGATCCAGACCGTGATGGGGGCATTTGCATCATAGGGGTCTGGTGTCGGTGCGGGCGTGACGGTCACTACAATTTGTTGTGTCACTGGGGTCCCGGCAACGACCTTGGTGACTTCAATCACTTGCGGCGGAGCAGTCACAACTACTGGAGCGGGAGCGGCTGGAGCGCTACAGGCGGCCAGCAATAAGGCGAACGTCAAGACAACAACAAAGGCGTAAAGCGGCTTATTCATTTGGTTTCCTCCATGTTTGGATGATTGAGTTCGATCGCGCGCAATAAGGTCAGTGAAAACCTTTACTGGCTACCTTCGATAAGCACCTCCAGATGAACCCACCATTGTTCTTGCAAGGAAACGGAGTGCGTGTTTACAGAATCATTAACGGTAACATTTCCGGTATCATTTTCAACATTCTACAACAGCAACATGCCGCTAGTCAAGACCCAAAATTAATCGAATTTCTGAAGATGAGTGGCCTATCGGATGGAAAACGAATTTGTTGCTGTTACGGTTCTGATGCTCTATTGTTCTGGGGAGTGAATGCAAAGAACGCTTGAGCAGATGTTTACCTGCCGCGTGCAGGCTACGTTTCACGGGTCGAAACGCCGAGTGTGTCGGGCGCTGGAGCAACCGCGCAACATTCAGTGCTGTCAGCCAGCGGCACGCGAGGACGAAGCGCTGCTGATTCAGGCAGCGGTGAAACTCGCCACCCAATTTGGTGGCTACATCAACTGTCAAAGATTAGAAAATGAACTAACTTAAGCTTTCGGCGTCAGGACATGGCGCAGATTGATCAGGAAAAACGCGAGGAAATGCCAACCCTTGAAATAAACGTCCTTACGCTCAAAACGAATTAACAAGCGCTTGAACTTATCGACCCAGGCAAACGTGCGCTCGATACTGAAGCGGTTGGCATAGCGAACAGCATCAAAGTACCGCTTGGGGCCGGGCTTGCTACGGACACGATTGCGCCGATTCTCAGGAATGTTCGGCTTGACCTGACGATTAAAGCAGACCTTGCGAGCCGACTTCGTGTCAAAGCCCATCTCCATGTTGAACACGGCGCCAACGACCTTGATCCCAAGACGGCGCAGGTCGGCAAAGATAGATTTGAGATTCTTGGTCAGTTCGAATTGGTCGTTGTGATTACCGGCTATGATGTTCGTTGTTGATAGGATGAAGCCCTGTCGGTTCGTGACTGGTAAAATGTTGCAGGTTTTGCCCTTTTTGCGACCTTGATAGGCGACCGATTCGCCCCCTTTTTAGCGAGGGTGTGCGTCCCATCTAAGTTCAGTTCGGAAACATCTCGGTCGGGTAAGAGCGTGCGAACACTGCTTTCAAATACATGTTGCAAACTGCCATCGCAGCTCCATTTGCGAAAGTGGTCATAGACCGCTTGAAAGGACAGTTCGGGTTCCCCCGTTTCATCACGGTCGATACTGGCTTGCAGTGCGGGCCATTGGCACCCAGTGTAGAGCACGTGTAACAGGTAGTTGAACAGTTTGAAGCGCGGAATCTTACACGCATAGCCGCGCTTGGCCCAACTCAAATGCGGTTCGACAAATGTCTGGAACTGTTTTTCTGTGAGTTTGACTGGGATTGCCATTTGACCTGATCTCCAAGGCGTTTTGGAATCCCACAATTTTACAAAAGTTTAAGTCAGTTCAATAATACGGACAAGTAAAGCGGCTCGTTTGATCTGAACGAGCCGCTTTATGTGTGGTGGCGACAAGATTTGAATGCTACGCGATGACCAAGGGAATGTGAGTCCCCTTCTATTCGACACCATGTCTCTTGTTCCTGACTCTAATTCAGATAGCTGCGCGATGTTCCCGTAGAGCGCAAAGTGGGTGCAGCTATTGACCAGTCACACCCGCTTGACGTTAGGTATACGAAGGTATACGCTCATGCGCACACCTTTCTTTTGACCCTAGCTCAACGTATAGAAGATACGACGGCTTGTTCCGGAAGCTGAAACGCGTAACGCAACGTTCCGGTGCCACGAGGTTGAAAACTTCACGCTTGAACGATTATGGAGTACACTACTGCCCGGCTAATGTTACCAGTCACGGCTATCTGCGACTGGCTGAAGGCGCAGTATGATGAGCACCATTCTCCTGAAGACTAAGCTGCATATCCCTTTGGCTCGTCCAGAGCTTGTTCCCCGGCCTCATTTGATTGAGCGACTCAACGAGGGGCTAAGTCGCCAGTTGATCCTCATTGCGGCTCCGGCCGGCTACGGCAAAACAACGCTGCTGAGTACCTGGGTCGTTGGCTGCGGGCAGCCGGTTGCCTGGCTATCTCTGGACGAAGGCGATAATGATCCCGCGCGCTTCTTGATGTATCTGATTGAAGCGGTTCAAGCGATCGAGGCCGATCTGGGCCAGAATATCGTAACGGCTTTGCAGTCCTCTCAATCTTCGGCGATCGCCAATTGGCTGCCTGTGTTCGTCAATCAACTCGATCAGCTCGCTAGACCGTTTGTCTTGGTGCTGGATGATTATCATTTGATCACCACCCCGGAGATTCACCAGGCCCTCACCTTCCTGCTCGATCATCTCCCCTTGCAGTTACATCTCGCGATTGCCACTCGCAAAGATCCACCGCTGCCCTTGCCGCGCCTGAGAGCGCGCGGACAACTCACCGAGCTACGGCAGGCCGACCTACGCTTCACAACCGAGGAGACCACGGCCTTTCTGCAACAAGGCGTGGGCGCAGCATTGTCTTCAGAAGATGTGGTGTCGCTGGTCAGCCGCACGGAAGGGTGGATCGCTGGACTGCAGATGGCATCGCTTTCGATCCGAGGCCGTGAGGATGTCTCGCGCCTGATCGCCGCTTTCGGTGGCAGTCACGAATACATCGTGGACTATTTCGCTTCAGACGTACTGGCTCAACAGTCTGAGTCACTCAGAATTTTTCTGCAGCAAACTTCCATCCTCGATCGGTTGTGCGGCCCCGTATGCGATGCGGTGACCGGGCAAACCGATGGACAGCAAATGCTTGAACAGCTCCGGCGGGCCAATCTATTCGTCATTCCTCTGGACAATGAGCGGAGTTGGTATCGCTATCACCGTCTCTTTCGCGATCTCTTGCGCAAGCAGCTGCAACAAGAACAACCCGAGATTGTGCCAGAGCTCTATCGGCGGGCCAGCCGCTGGTGTGAAGATCATGATTTGATCGATGAGGCGATCGAGCTTGCCCTGGCCGCTCACAACGACCAGCGCAGCGGTCAATTGCTCGATACATACGCGGAGGCTTTCTTTTTGCGCGGTGAACATGTGACGCTGCGACGTTGGATCGCGGCATTATCCGACGAACAACGCCGGGCAAGACCCGCACTGGGAGTTTTCCAAACCATCATGCTCACGGCGGCGGGCAAGAATCGTGAGGCAGAGCT
>JAUQXC010000916.1 GCA_030834825.1 Thermoflexales bacterium | reverse complement strand
CTGTAACGCGTCTGATTTAAGAGGCACTGCCCAATGGCGTCGGCTCCGATTAGGTTAAGGTTAACCAGACTAATTCGCATGCTGTTTCAGCTCCTTGCCAAAGTACATTGTCGACGTAATACTCGGATATAGCTACCTTCTACAATGTCGGCGATGCGCTCCAGAGTATAGCGCCGTTCCAATTTAACGCGACCATGTTGGCCCAAAGTCTGGGCCAACTCGCGTTGATCGTACAAAGTTGCGAGCCGTACCGCCAGTTCATCGGTTCGTGTGGGATCAATTAGATAGCCGTCGACACTATCTTCGACCAGCGACGATACCGACGCGATGCGCGCGCCGATTACCGGTTTGCGGTATGCCCATGCCTCTAGATACACAATACCAAACGCCTCGCCAGATGAAGGCAGCGCCAGCACATCGCTCGCATTCAGCGCGTGCAATCGATCTTCATTGCTCACAGTGTCGCGCACAATCACGCCATCCAACGCGCCATAGCGCGCCCATAGCTGTCGCGAATAAGCGGTCTCTGGTCCGACGGCCAGCAGATAGACGTTGGGGCGCGTTCGGCGTAGTTCGAGCAACGCTTCCACGACCAACTGCAGGCCTTTGTACTCTACTTTGCGCCCCAACAATAAGACTACAAAAGCATCTGATGGCAAATCGAATTTGGCGCGGCTCACCGCCCGCTCGAGCGGAGGCAACTGATCGAGCTGCAGGCCCACTCCACCCGTTACCACGAAATCGTTGAATTTACGATTGAGCAGAAACGCCTGCTCCTCATTCGTATCCGCCAGAATTGCATTGCTACCGCGCAAGATCGAGCGAAAATAGCCCACATCGTAAGTCACGCGCTGCTCAGCATGGATATGTGGCGTGATAATCACCGGCACGCCGCGCCGCCGCGCCGCCCAATAAGCCGGGTAAGCGTGTGAGTAGTGCAAGTTATTGATGTGGATCAGATCGTACTGCCGCGCCTGCCGCAAAATGCGCCAGAACATCGCCGGACACACTGGCCCGCTGCCGAGAAAGATCAACGGTTCATATAGATGTGACTCGCCAGGCCAGTAATGTTGAAAACCATAGTGCATCCAGGTCCATTTGCGGGGCGTGCGCAACCAGCTGTCAAAACGGTAGACCTGCACCCCGTTGAGTTGCTCGTAACGCGGCAGTTCATTGCGCCACGTCTGGTAGTCAACTGATCGAGTCGTAAAGACATCAACGTGATGGCCGCGCCGTACCAGCTCCTCTGACAGGTCGGTGATGTATTTTTCGGATCCTCCTACTGTCGGATAATATTGGTGAGTGACATGTAGAACACGCATCAGCAGCCCATTAATTCCTGATAGAGCGTGAGATGCTGATCGATGTGTTGTTCAATCGACCAACGCGTCAACGCGACTTCGGCGCAGCGCTGGCGCATGATCCGCCGTTCATGCGCGGGACGCGAAAAATGCTGCCGTACACTATTGGCCAACTCGTTCGGATCATGCGGTGCATATAGGTAACCGGTCTGGTCCAGTTCGATCAATTCAGGACTGCCACCGATGGTTGAAGCCGCCACAGGCGTGCCGACCTGCAAGCTCTGATAAATCACCACGGGAGAGTTCTCATGCCAGATCGACGGCACAAGAGTCAGATCGCTAGCGGCGTATAAGGCCTGCATCTCGCCAAAAGGCACCCAACCTAAAACTTCAACTCGCGGTCCGCAACGGCGAAATTCGTTTAGCAACTCCGTTTCGCCGCCACCCGCAATGACAATGCGCAACCGCTCATTCTGTCCCAGGATCTCCGGAAGAGCTTTTAGTAAAATGCGTGCGCCCTTTGTCTCAACTCCTCCACCTGCGTAGGTGACCGTTGGTCTCTGCGCGGTCTCAGCGACAATCCGCCGCAAACCGGGATGCATGGGCACTGGCACCGAGGTGTGAGGCAAGCCATAGGGAACGAGGCGAAAGCGCTCCGGCCTATAACCCGCTTCCACATGCCGATCAATCAGGGCCTGGCTAGGTGAGATGAAGGCACGAACGTTAGACGTCAATGCGACAAATACGGCGCGGCGGCGCGGCACATTAGCCCAGAAATCATAGCGGTGATAGCACTGGGCGTGATTCTGATTTGGATCGCACTGCGTGAAATCCTGACGCAGCATCATGTTATTGGGGCAGAGCAACCACAGATCATGCAGCGTATTGACCACTGGCACTCCGACAGCACGACACGCCAGATACGGCGCTAATGTTGCACCAGAGACATTCAGCAGATGAACCACATTTGGGCGTAGGCGACGCAAATCATCTAGCACGGCCCGATAAACGCGCCAGTCAAACACATCATTCCAGGCATTGCGCCGTGGTGTAAAAAAATGCCGGCGATGCACCGGGATGCCATCAAGGTCATACCAGTCATCGAGGGCGTATGGCATCCGGTTATTTACGACTAAGAAGCTGCAATCGACGCCGCGTTGGAGCAATCCCCGACAGGTGTGATAGTTAGCAACTTCTGCGCCCCCTGTATAGCTTGGTGGAAAATAATTGGCACTAAAAAGAACACGCATGTAGTTTTACGCTCTCAGGTTTCTAAGTCGTCACAATACGTGCACAGAACATCTGCAACGGCTCTGCTTATTGCTGACCGTACGATTCAATGCGATCCATTGAACACCTCGCGTACGGATAAACGCGTACACCATATCTTCGATCATCAAAGTCAAATAAGAGACGGCAACATACTTGCCCTTTGTCAATCCTGATATCAGGATAAGATTTGCGGTCTATTCCCAAACTGGTCACAGGCAGTCGAATATTCGCAACATGTTCAAATATTGAGAAAAATCTCAACCGTCTGAGAATTTACCCTTGTGAGTATTCGGAAGGCAACGTCTGATAAAACGTCGAAGGTTAGTTGCTTGCTCTGCCTTTGGTGGCCGGAGGTTTTCGCCAAATAAGTAATCTTCAAACAAGTAACCCTCCAAATTCTCGGGCCAATCTATTTCCAACTCTGCGGTTCTCTCGGGACACGTAGTCATTACAACGGGTTGGCCCTTGATGGCTGCAAGCGTGATACGATTGCCCCATATCTTAATTTCCCGTTCCGCCCCAACGTACAAATTGGCTACAGGATTGCGGCAGTCATACACTGACGTGAATCCCACATGCCGCAAGAGGTTGCACAACGAAGCTTGAGTGAACCAAAAGGATTTCTCATTATCCAACGATGCACCCACTGCTTTAAGTTTATCCTCAGAAGTGGCCCCGGCAGAGTGCTCAAAAGTAGATACACCCCAATAGCGCTTTCCTCTCCATTCCTGCGA
>JAUQXC010000915.1 GCA_030834825.1 Thermoflexales bacterium | reverse complement strand
AAGACGATGGCGCACCTGCTGAAGTATGACTCGAACTATGGGCGCTTTGACGGCACCGTGGAAGTGGCCGAAGATGGCTTGCTGATCGACGGCAAGAAGGTCAAGTGCTTTAAGGAAACTGATCCGGGCAAGATCCCCTGGGGTGATCTGGGTGTGCAGATCGTCGTGGAATCGACCGGCCTGTTCACCATCAAGAAGGATGGCGTGAATAAGAAGGGCAAGACTGTGCAAGGCGCCGAGAATCACATCACCAAGGGCGGCGCGAAGAAGGTCATCATCTCGGCCCCGTCTGAAGGCGAAGACCTCACCATCGTGATGGGTGTCAACGACGACAAGTATGATTCGGCGAATCACCACGTCGTGTCGAATGCGTCCTGCACCACCAACTGTCTAGCGCCAGCCGCCAAAGTCGTGAATGACAAATTCAAGATCGTGCGCGGTTTGATGACGACCATTCATGCTTACACCAACGATCAAAAGATCCTGGACATGCCGCACAGCGATCTGCGCCGCGCCCGCGCTGCGGCGATGAGCATCATCCCCACGACCACCGGCGCGGCCAAGGCCGTCTCACTGGTCATCCCCGATCTCAAGGGCAAATTCGATGGGTACGCGCTGCGCGTGCCGACTTCGACGGTCTCGGTGGTGGATTTCACCGCGCAAGTCGAAGTTCCCACCACCACCGACGAACTCCGCCAGGCGTTCCGCGATGCCGCCGCCGGCCCGATGAAGGGCATCCTGGCTGCTATCGACGAACCGCTGGTCAGCATCGACTTCAAGGGCGATCCGCATTCCTCATCGGTCGATCTGCCGTTCACCATGGTGCTCGGCAAGGAAAAGAATGACTTCCTCAAGGTCGTGACCTGGTACGACAACGAATGGGGCTACAGCGTCCGCACGGCTGATCTGGCCAATTTGATGGCGAGCAAGCTCTAATGAGCAACTTGCGGCTGGCTGCTGGCAGTTAGCATATTGCCAGTAGCCAGCGGCTAACAGCCAGAGGCCAATGATGAACAAGAAAACCGTTAAGGATGTCGACCTGAAGGGCAAGCGCGTGATCATGCGCGTGGATTTCAACGTCCCGATGGCGAACGGCGCCGTCACCGATGACAAGCGCATCAAAGCCTCGCTGCCCACGATTCAATACGTGCTCGATCAAGGTGCGTCAGTGGTGTTGATGAGCCACCTGGGTCGCCCCAAAGGCACCGGCTTCGATGCGGAGTTTAGCTTGAAGCCCGCCTCGGAAGCACTGGCGAAGTTGCTGAACAAACCGGTGCAGATGGCGCCCGATTGTGTCGGCTCGGAAGTCGAGGCCTTGGCGCAAGCGCTAAAGCCCGGCGAAGTGCTGTTGCTGGAAAATGTCCGCTTCCACAAGGAAGAGGAAAAGAATGATCCCGAGTTTGCCAAGAAACTCGCGGCACTGGGCGAAGTGTATGTGTGTGATGCGTTCGGTTCAGCGCATCGCGCCCATGCCAGCGTCGAGGGCATCGCGCATCAACTGCCGGTGGCCGTGGCCGGCTTCTTGATGGAACAGGAACTGGAATACCTCGGGCGCGCTACCTCCAATCCCGAGCGGCCTTACGTGGCGATCCTGGGCGGCGCGAAGATCAGCGACAAGATTCTGGTCGTAGAGAATTTGCTCAAGCAGTGCGATCAGCTGATCATCGGCGGCGGCATGGCGAATACGTTCCTGGCGGCCCAGGGCCTCAACATGGCCGACAGCCTGGTAGAAGCGGGCGCGATCGAAACGGCGAAGGCCATCCTGGCGAAGGCGGGCGGCAAGCTGCTGCTCCCGATCGACGCGGTGATCGCCGACAAGTTCGACGCCGAAGCGAACAGCCAGGTCGTCGCTGTCGACAAGATCCCCGCCGGTTGGCGGATGATGGACATCGGCCCCAAGTCGATCGAGAAGTTCGGCGAGGTGTTGCAGGCGGCCAAGCTGGTGGTGTGGAACGGCCCGGTGGGCGTGTTCGAAATGCCCAAGTTTTCCGAAGGCACGTTCGCCATAGCCAAACTGCTGGCGACATGCAGCGCGACCACCGTCATCGGCGGCGGCGACAGCGCCAGTGCCGTGAAGAAGGCGGGCGTCGCCAAGCAAATGACGCACGTCTCCACCGGCGGTGGTGCGAGCTTGGAATTCCTGGAAGGCAAGGAACTGCCCGGCGTGGCAGCGTTGAATAACAAGTAGCCGTCAGTTGTCAGTTGTTGGGAGCGGCTCACGATCACAACCGATCGTGAGCCGCTTTTGACGCTCCACTCAAATCGGTCTATACTGAGTCCCATCAGGAGGCCGAGCGCATGTCTCTCCGCATAAAATCGCTACTGGTCGCCGCCTTCACAACGGCCATCTTGTTAGTCACCTTCCTGCTCTTCACGCGCCTGATCCTGACCGACAGCTATACTCAGCTGGAACAGCAAGACACCACCGCACACGTCGAACGCGCCGTCAACGCGCTCACCAACGATCTGGCTGGACTCGCTCGAACGGCCAATGACTACGCCGCCTGGGATGACACCTTCAACTTCATCGAGAGCCGCGATCCCGTTTATCTGGAAGCCAACTACCCGGATGCCACTTTCATCAACAACCGCCTCAGTGTGGTAACCATTGTCGACACGCAAGGAGAAATCATTTTCGCCAAAGCGTTCGATCTCGATCAGGAGCAGGAAATTCCGGTCGCGCCGGAAATTTCCGATCTGGTTTCCAGTCATCCAGCCTTCTTGCGACCGGCGCAGTCGATCAGCTCGACCGTCGGCATCTGGCTGCTGTCCACCGGCCCGGTGCTGGTTGCCGTTCAACCCATTCTCACCAGCGATGGCGCCGGCCCTCCACGCGGCGCGCTATTGATGGGCCGGGTGCTGTCGGCAAATGAAATCGCGCAGCTGAGTGAAGTGACCCAGTTGACGCTGGCCGTCCATCCATCAGGCGCGGCGTTGCCGCCGGAAGCACAGGCCGCCTTGTCGGCCTTGTCGGCGCAACAGCCCCTGGTCGTACGCCCGCTCAATGAGCAGATCGTGCAGGGTTATACCTGGCTGCATGACATCACCGCTCAACCGGCGTTTCTGCTGCGCGTCGATCGGGCGCGGGACATCTATCAGCAGGGACAAGCCACCTTCGCTTATCTGGCGCTGGCCCTGGTGGTGGGCGGCTTGGCCATGGGCGGCGTGTTGACCTGGGTGTTACAGCGAACGGTCATCTCACGGCTGGGCCGGCTCAATCGCGAAGTGCAGACCATTGGCGCCAGGGGCGATCTAACCCAACGTGTTTCAGCGCAAGGCCAGGATGAGCTGGGCAGTCTGGCCGCCGAGATGAATCGCATGCTCGCTTCGCTGGAAAATACGCAACGCTTGCTGCGCCAGCGCGAGCGTGAAGCCATTACTTTATTGGACAGCATTCCCGCCTTCGCCTTCTTCAAGGATACCGCCGGCCGCTACGTCGTCGCCAATCAGAAATTCTGCGAGGCACTACAACGCACGCGCGAAGAAGTCGTCGGCAAGACCGATTATGATTTCTACCCGCCGGAACGCGCCGAACGTTATCGGGTTGATGACTTCTACGTGACGGAACGTGGCGAGACACACGAAGTCAGCGAAGAGACGATCGGACAGGAGCCAAACGCCATCGTGCTCGCCACCAAGAAAGTGCCGCTCAAGGACGAAAGCGGCCAGGCGATCGGGCTCATCGGTCTGGCCTTTGATATCACCGAGCGCAAGCGCGCGGCGCAGGAGCTGGCCGTGGCGCGCGATCAAGCGCTGGCCGCGCTGCGCTTCAAATCGCAACTGTTGGCCAATGTCAGCCACGATCTGCGCACACCCATCAGCGCCATCTTGGGGTTTGCCGAGATGCTGCTGGCCGAAGTCTATGGCCCGCTTCAGGAACAACAGCTCGAGCCCCTGACCCGGATCGTCATGGATTGTAATCAATTGGGGCGTCTCGTCTCCGACCTGCTCGATCAGTCGCGGCTGGAAGCTGGTAAGCTGACACTGCGGTTCAGACCCTTTGCACCCGCCGACCTGATTGAATCGATCAAAGCGTCAGCCGGCCTCAGCGCCCGTGACAAAGGACTTGAGTTAATCGGCTTGGTCGCGCCCGACGTTCCGCCGGAAATCCAGGGCGATTACGAGCGGGTGCACCAAGTCGTGCTGAACCTGATCGATAATGCTCTCCGCTTTACGCAAGAAGGCTCAGTCACTGTTCACATCACCCGCCAGGACCCGGTCAACTACGCCATTCAAGTCAGTGATACCGGCCCGGGCATTGCCCCGGACGAGCAAGCTCTGGTCTTTGAAACGTTCCAACAGGGCAGTGTGCAGGCGCCAGGACGCTATAAAGGCCTGGGGCTGGGCCTGTCGATCGTCAAACAGCTGGTGACGCTGATGGGCGGTCAGGTGACATTAGACAGCCAGTTGGGCCAGGGTACAACCTTTACGATCAGCTTGCCGCTAGCGCCTGAAACAAAGGGACAAGCATGAGCACGCCCCAAGCCTTGGTCATCGAAGACGATCGCGATTTGTCGTTGATCTTCAGCCAGGCGGTGCGCGCCGCCGGGTTTGAAGTCGAGGCCGTGAGCACCAACCACGAGGCACTCACCCGTCTGGCTGATTTCACGCCCCAGCTTGTCACGCTGGATTTGCACTTGCAACAAGCGAAGGGTGTTGAGATCTTGTACTACATCCGCGCCGAGCCGCGTCTGGCTCAGACCAACGTCATCTTGACCACGGCCGATTCGGCGCTGGCCGAGACATTGCAGGACCAGGTCGACTATATCCTCATCAAACCGATTAGCTTCACGCAGCTGCGCGATCTGGCCGCACGGCTTAAGACGCAATTTTAAGTCTAAGCGTGCAGCCGCCGACTCGTGAAACGAGTGGAAGCCGCCGCACACGAACAACCAACGTCTTGACTTTCCGCGCCCCAGCGGTTACGATTGATCTCATCCTTCAGCGGGAGACAGCCATGAGCGAATCACGGGGAGCTGGCGATCGCACCATGTTTGCGACAACGATCATCCTGGCGGGGATTAGCGTAACGATGTATTTCATCGTGTATTTGACGCTGTTTCGCTATCAGATGCTGAATGACGCCGGCCGCACTTTCTCCCTGCTGGCGCTGGTGTTCAGCGCCGGCGCGATGCTGCTGGCCTGCTATTTGACGCTGACCAACCGGGGCCGATTGCTGTCCTCAACCGGCCTGAGTGGTTTAGGTTGGATACTCATTTGCGGCGGCCTGATGATCGGCGCGCCCGCCGTAGGGGCTGATGCCGCCTTTCCTGGCAACGGCTCGGGCGGTGTGTCCGCGGCGCTGTTCTTGATCATCGCCGGCGCGGCGGTGCTGCAAGCCGAACGCAATACGCTGCCTGACGGGCAGGCAACACCGGACGACCATTCACGTTTGAACTAAGCATGCCATACGGAGGTTTCTTCTGGACGAACTAGAACTTGCTCACCACATCGTCGACGCCATTGAAGACAAACAGGGCGAAGACATCGTACTGCTTGATTTACGCCAACTGTCGCCACATGTCGATTACTTCATCGTCTGCACCGGCACAAGCGAGCGACAATTGAAGGCCATTGCCGACGGCATCGAAGAACATACGCTGCAGACGGGCGACACCAAACCGCGCCGTCGCGAAGGGGCCGCCGAATCGGGCTGGATTCTAATGGACTATAGCGGCGCAGTCGTGCACATCTTCTCGGCCAGCCAGCGCAAGTTCTACCAGCTGGAGCAGTTGTGGAAAGAAGCGCCCATCGTTGTTAAGATTCAATAATCTGCCTAGCACAGGAGGTTCACATGCGATCTCTACCATCCGATCAAAGCACGGTTGATACCACGGCCTACGAAGGTGAAATTCAACTCGTCTTTTCGCAAGTCTACTTGCTCATGACGTTGGGGTTGGTCATCACGGCGGTGGTGGCGGCCTGGGTCGCCAATAGTCCGGGCCTGGTTGAAAGGCTTTTTTTTAGGAACCCCGGAATGTTGTTGGGATTGTTCGTGGTTCAGTTGATCGTCGTGGTTGTCTTGTCGGCCGCCATCTCCAAAATGCCCGCTGGTCTGGCGACGGGCTTGTTCATCCTCTACTCGGCGCTCACTGGACTCACATTGTCCGTTATCTTCCTGATTTACACCGACGCCTCAATCGTCACGACCTTCTTCATTACGGCCGGGACCTTTGCCGCCATGAGCATCTTCGGGTATGTCACCAAGCGCGATTTGACCAAGCTGGGCAGCCTATTTCTCATGCTGTTGATTGGCTTTGTCCTCGCCTCACTGGTCAACCTATT
Organism: Thermoflexales bacterium; assembly: GCA_030834825.1. Taxonomy (GTDB): domain Bacteria; phylum Chloroflexota; class Anaerolineae; order Fen-1058; family Fen-1058; genus Fen-1058. Next base: position 2,117 of record JAUQXC010000915.1, on the reverse strand, counting down.
CTTGCGCAGCACCACGTTGTATTGGATCTTGACCTTTGGTGGTATCGTCATTTTCGTTGGGCTGATTGCCTACGACACCCAGAAGATCAAACAGCTGGCCGCCGCCGGTTTCGCGGATGGCCGCTCGCGCACATCGGTGGCAATCTTAGGGGCGTTGAGACTCTATCTCGATTTCATCAACTTGTTCCTGTTGCTGCTGCGCCTTTTCGGACGGCGGCGCTAAACCAACAAAAAGACCCGCTGGGCCAGACGCCCAGCGGGTCTTTTGATCAGCCGTATCTTATTCGTTGATCCAGGCATCGTTCGCGCGCGACCACGTAACGAGTTCTTCTTCCTTGAAGTATAGCGGGATTTCATAGGCCGCCGTCTCCTGACCATCGGAAGCATGAATCAGGTTGCGCCCGATCTCCACCCCAAAGTCCGCGCGAATCGTGCCCAGGTCGGCATCGACGGGGTTGGTCGCCCCGCAGGTGCGGCGCACGATCTCGATAACGCGCTTGCCTTCCCAGACTTGCACCACCACCGGACTGCTGGTAATGTACTTGATCAACCCCTCATAGAAAGGCTTGCCCTTGTGCACGGCGTAGTGCCGGGCGGCCAGTTCGTTATCGACATGAATGAGTCGCATGCCCACCAGCTTGATGCCGCGCTGTTCCAGCCGCGCCGTGATCGGACCAATCAGTCCGCGCTGTACGGCATCGGGCTTGAGAATGACCAACGTTCGTTCCACAGAAAACTCTCCTCAGAAAGTAAGATGTTTAGACTTCACTCAGGGCGCGGCGATACTGCTCCAGGGCGCTCGGTAACCGGCCGGCCTTCATATACACATCGCCCAGCATACGATGCCAATCCGTTTGATCGTAGATTTCGACGATCGTTTCGAGGTCGGCCATCGTCTCTTTGGTAAACTCACCCGCGGTGACCAGCGCCAGATATTCCGTGTAGGCGCCTTCGCGGTTGCCGGTGGCCCAATAGGTGCGCGCCAGATCCAGGCGCGTGGCATGATCCTCTGGATTTTGATAGATGCGTGCCAGCAGCGCTTCCACTTCCGTCGAGACAGCCGCCTGTTCAGGTGTCGCCAGCGGTGCGGTCTGTGGCTTGCCACCCAGTGGTCCGGTCTGGCGCAGTGGTCCCGTTTGAGGCAGCCGACGTGCACGCGGTTTCTCGTCAGTCGTGACCACTGCCGCCGCCGCAGCTTTTTCCTTCTCGGCAGCGCGTGCTCGTGGCGAGAGATACGGTTGCGGCAGTTCAGCCAGTGGCTCTTCTTCTGTGTCACCAGCGGTCTGCACCCACCAATCCAAGGGCAGCAACGCCGCCGTTTGAGGCTTGGCGAGCGCTTCAGCTGGCACGGCCGCTTGCTCCAGTGCAGCCAGCTCGGCGACCAGATCTTCCGTTGTCGCTTCTGCTTCACGCTCGCCGAGTTGTTCCTCGCTCAGGAGTGAAATCTCACCAAAGGTAAGGGCGGCTTCAGGTGCCGCCATCTCTTCTTCTTCAAACAACGCGGTCAGGCCTGCCTCAGGCGCTTCTTCGCTGGGACGCATGGCCCGCAGCCATTCAGGCAGTTCACCCTCAGGCGTTTCTGCCAGCGCTTCTTCGGCCGGTTGCATGGTACGCAGCCACTCAGGCAATTCGGATTCGGCTACCGGTTCAGCGGTCTCCATGACCTCAGCTAATTCGCTGGAACCTGCGGCCGGCGCCGTCTCGATGGGCTTTGCTGTTTCCACGGGTGTACTACGCCCCATAATCGCAGCCATGCGCGTTTCGGCCTCCTCTTCGGCCTGCGCACGGAGTTGATCTTCTTTGCCTGCGGCCAACTTCGCCAAAAACGCTAAGGCATCATCGGCGCTGGGCATCTCTTCTGGAACTGCGGTGGGCGGTTCTTCTTTCTGCGCGGCCGCAATCGTCACACCACCCAGCGCACCCACGGCAGCCATATCCGTAGTGGTTTTTTCCTCAACCGCAGGTTCCTGCGCTTTGGCTTCGCGCGGCTTGCGGCCCATGATTACGGCCATGCGCGTTTCGGCCTCTTGCTCAGCCTCCGCACGGAGTTGATCTTCTTTGCCCGCAGCTAACCGCGTCAGGAAAGCCAGAGCATCATCGGCACTGGGCATTTCTTC
>JAUQXC010000914.1 GCA_030834825.1 Thermoflexales bacterium | reverse complement strand
GGAATGGCGCTAGCCACTTGGTAGGTCGTTGTTCTTTCAGTTCCATGTCAGTGTTCCTTTAGGCTTCTTGCCGGATCTTCTCGACGTTGGGTGGGTTGGCTCGGATTTCCGTCGTCAGTGGCAAGTCTGCAATTCGACAATCCGCATTTCTCACCACCCCTTCGAGCAAGCTTTCAAAATGCTTCACCATCTGAACGATAGACCTGGATTCAAAAATATCGGAATTGTAGCCCAAGAAACCACTAATTCCTTGCGGTGTCTCAAATAACTGGAGCGCCACGTCAGCCACAGCCACATTTCTCTCAAAGTCCACGGCGGTCCGGGTTAGGTCCGCCAAGGGCGGTAATTCTTCCAGAGATACGTGCTGGAAGGATAAAACGGCTCGCAACAAGGGGTTGCAGATCAAGTCCCGGCCAGGCCACAGTTTTTCCACGAGCGCCTCGTAGGGCACCTGGTAGGCATAGGCCCCCAACGTCACTTCGCGCACTCTCTTCAACAATTCCCGAAAGGTAGGGTTCTCCCCTAAGTTGGTGCGCAGTACCAGCGGATGAGCAAAGAACCCAATAATTCGATCAGTCTCCGGAAGGATACGCCCGCTGATCGGGGAACCTACCACGATATCATCTTGCCCCGTATATCGATACAACAACACATCGAAGATGGCGAGAAGCATCATAAACAGGGTGACTTCCTCGCGCTGGCTCAGCGCCTTCAGTGCCGCCGATAAATCCGCCGCTATCTCCACGATCTCACTGGCACCTCGAAACGTCGGAATGGGCGGGCGAGGTCGATCCAGGGGGAGGTTAAGCGTTTCAGGCATCCCTTTCCAGTGTGCTTCCCAGTAGGCTAAGATCTTCTCCAGGCCCGGCCCCTGCAGCCACTCGCGCTGCCATGTGGCAAAGTCGGTATATTTGAACGGTAGAGCCGTCAACGCGGAAGGTTCATTTCGGGAAAATGCTCGGTATAGTGCGGTCATTTCTTCATTAAGTATCTTTGACGTGCCACAGTCAGAGATAATATGATGCATGGTCAGGAGTAGGATGTGATCCTCCGCGCCGAGGCGCAACAATGTTACTCGAATGGCTGGCCCGCGCACCAAGTTGAAACGAGCGAGTGAATCCTCCTGTCCCAACCTCCCCCATTCCTTTTCTCGGGCCTCTTCCGGCAGATTCTGCAAATCCACCAGTGGCAAAGATACGGTCAAGGTTGGGTCAACCTGCTGCATGGGTTGTCCCTGCTCCGCCGTAAAAGTCATGCGGAACACTTCCTGTCGGCGCGCCAGTTCCTGGAAGGTGCGTGCCAGCGCCTCTACATTAAGCGGTCCTTTCAAGCGCATCGGTTCACAAATGTTGTGCCCGCCTATCAAGCGCGCTTTGGCAAAAGGACTGTACCGCGGATCACCTGACATGGACTGCTCCATGGACCATAGTCCTTCCTGTCTAAAAGACAGGGGAAACAGGTTGTCTTGCCGCGTGACGGATCGCAGCGGAGGCGACTCGGGACCCGCTACCATTTTGGCGTTGTTAAGAAAGGCGATAATTTCGGCCTTGCGCGAGGTCAACTCGGCCTGGAGTTCGGGCGTTGCTACACTGGAAGGAACACGGCAGCGTAAATCGCTACCGCTAACCGACAATTCAACGTTTAGGTTGTGCAGATGCGAAAGAAATTCGGGGATGTTCATATCTTCCATTCCTGATAGTCGCCTGAAACAGGCGCTTGAGAAGCTTGTATCATTTTGCAGGTGGCTTCAATGCACGAGGCCAATCCTGCGACGGTGGGCAGCTCAAACAGTACACGCAATGGCAAATTGACGTGAAAAGCCTCCCGCACCTGGGCCATAATTTGTGTGGCTAAAAGTGAATGCCCTCCTAATTCAAAAAAGTTATCGTGCACTCCGACCCTTTTTAGTTTGAGGACCGCGGCCCAAATATTCGCCAGAATCTTTTCAGTCGGCGTTTGAGGGCCAAGATATACATCTGCCAGATCGGGCCTTTCCCCTTCGGGCTGCGGCAAGGCCCGTTGATCGACCTTCCCATTCGGTGTTAGGGGTAGCGCTTCCAACACCACAGTCGCTGCTGGTATCATATATTCAGGTAACTTCTCTTTTAAGAAGGTCCGGAGTTGGGACATGAGCTCACGGCTCCAAGCTCTGCGCAGCGGATAATTAGTGTACTCGCCCCACGACTTCAAAGCGTGGAGCTCAGGGGGGAAGTCAGAAATCTTCTCATGTTGACCGGCGCACCGGACTGGGGCCCGGAACACCACATCATAGCGCGCGCTTGCCTGTGACCATTTCAGCTCAACCTCATATTCCAACTCCTCGCCCAAGTTCCAGAGGTCTTCAGGATCGACTCCTCCCTCCATTCCTGGCAGCCCATCCACCAGCTCTCCCACGGTAGCGGTCCCTGCCAGGCGCTCTAAAGATTTGAGTGCGGCAACTTCAGTCAACACGCGGCTGTTGGATACATTTCTAATTTTTAGGATCTCAGGCTTATCCTCACTTAAGAAATGTCGAACATCTGCTAGTTTCAGGCTGTTTTTTTCCCAATCAAGCCAGTCGTCATTTGAGCCGTATTGAACCTGCCAGCCAATATACAGGATCGCTTCATAACGGAACTTGCTTAACTCATTCTGCGCGCGACCGCGTTTCGGCACGATCTCCACATGACTGATTCTCGGTATATGCTCTTTTAATGCGTAAAAGAAGTCGGGATCGACCACCAACTCTTCTTCCCAGGCGAGACCCTTCACGCGGTGCTGCAGTTCTGCTACTGAAAGTGTGGATGAGGCTCGCGCCAATTCGACGGACAGATGAAAGGCTTCCAATAGTGAGCGACTACGCACGTCTCCCACATACACGAAGCCGCCTTCTGCTACTGCGTCCACGACTCCTTCGAGTACGTGCAAGAGGTACTCCACATTCGGGAAGTACTGGATTACCGAATTCAAGATCGCGCCATCGAACATGCTGGGAGTCAGGCCGGAAAAGTCATTTGCCGTTCTTTTTACGAGCTTGACTTGGGATAGCCCTCGCTCAGTGACTGCGCGCTGAAGTGCGTGCAACACGGGATCTGAGAAATCAGTGCCGACATATTGGGTGCAGTGAGGGGCGATCCGGTGCAGCAGAAGCCCCGTGCCACACCCGATTTCCAAGACTCGTTTCGGCTGCATTGCTAGGATCCGTCCCACGGCATTTTCGATCCATTCCTGCATCTCCTGCGCGGGAATGGGGCGCCGGGTATAACTGCTTTCCCACCCGACGGTATCAAATGTCACGTCCTCCACGGAGCGTGGCTGGCTGTAAACATCATCATATAACTTTTGCCACGCGCCAATCTGCTCTGTTTTCCATTCCTCTTCCTGCGGCTGTTCTCCGGTGCGCTGCGCCTCTGCCGTCACATAGGCTATCAAACGTTTCGTTTCAGATCCATCCTCTTCCGACGGGGTAGACAAAGAGGTCACTACAGATTCTCGCACTAGCGGATGTTGTCTCAGAACGGATTCGATTTCTCCCAACTCGATGCGATGGCCCCGAATCTTGACCTGAGAATCGATGCGCCCCAAGTATTCAATTTTGCCGGTTGGCAGATAGCGCCCTCGGTCACCCGTCTTGTACAGCCGTGTGCCTGGCCGTTGGTCAAAGGGGTTAGGAATAAATCGCTCCGCAGTCAAGTCTGGTCGGTTTAAATACCCGCGCGCTAACCCGGCGCCCCCAATATAGAGTTCTCCCGGTACTCCCACCGGGACTAAGTGCATCTTCTTGTCCAAGAGGTATGCCTGCCAGGTGGCAATGGGCCTGCCTATTACACTTCTAGGCCCCTGTTCCAGATCACTCGCAGAGAGTGGGTAATGAGTCACATGCACGGTCGTCTCGGTGATGCCATACATGTTGACCAAGCGCGGCTGCCGATCGCCATGTCGCTTGAACCAGGCGTGGAGACTCTGCATATCCAGCGCTTCTCCACCAAAAATCACCCAGCGCACGGCTAAAGGGTGCGGCTGGGCCGCGCGCGCTTCAACCTGATCCAACTGGCGAAACGCCGAGGGCGTCTGATTGAGCACAGTCACCCGTTCGTTGGCCAACAACTCGTAGAATGCTTCTGGAGAGCGACTCGCCCAATACGAGACCAGTACCAATCGTCCCCCGTATGTCAACGCCCCCCACAACTCCCATACCGAAAAATCGAATGCACACGAGTGAAAGAACGACCATATGTCCTGTTCGCAAAATTGATACTGGGCTTGCGTGGCGGCAAAGAGTTGGGCGACGTTCGCCTGGTTAATCATAACGCCCTTAGGAA
>JAUQXC010000913.1 GCA_030834825.1 Thermoflexales bacterium | reverse complement strand
GATTATGGGCGCCGAGGCCAGTGACCCGATCGTGAATGCGCAGAGCCTGAAATACAACTTCACCAACGAAGGCGGCGTCAACGGCACGTGGCGCTTTTCCAAGAACATCATGGGGCTGTGGCCGGTGCAGGAATGCCGCCGCACCTGGGTGCGTGCAGGCGAAGAACTGTCCTACGCTGAAATCACGCAGCTCGCCGCCGCTGCCGAACCGTTCCGATCGATCATCGATGTGGATGCCGTCGATTTCTTCCAGCCCGGCGACATGCCTGCCCGCATCCAACAGTATTGCGCGCGCACACAACAGCCTGTGCCAGAGACGCCAGGCGCGATCGTTCGCTGTGTGCTGGAAAGCCTGGCGCTGAAATACCGCTGGGTGTTGGATCGTTTGGAGGAGATGCTGGGCTATCGCTTGGAGCCGATCCACATCATCGGCGGCGGGACACAGAACCGCTTATTGAATCAGCTCTCGGCGGATGCCACCCACCGATCGGTAATCGCCGGTCCGATTGAAGCAACCGCCATCGGCAATGTGCTGATGCAGGCGGTGGCGCTGGGCCGGCTCACCTCGCTGGCTGAAGCGCGCGCCGTTGTGCGCCATTCGTTCAAGCCGGAGACGTATGAGCCGCACCCTTCTGCGGAGTGGGAGGGGGCGTATCAGAAACTGCAAACGCTGATGCAAGAGGCATGATGCAAGCGGCCAGACACCTGCATCTCGCATCTTGCTTCCTGCATCCTGCCTCTTGAAAGGAAACCATGTTAGACGCACCGTATCCTGAACTGGACGAACTGTTGACGCTCGTTGGCGAGGCGGGTCGCCGCCTGAGCGAAATCGAAGCAAGTGAAGGCGCGGCCGGAAATATCTCGGCCTATATCGGCTGGCCCATCGACGTGCGCCGCCGCTTTTCCAACGTCGAGATGATCGAACTGCCGGAAGCCGTGCCGGAGTTGGCCGGCGGCACCTTCATCATCACCGGATCGGGCCGCCGCTTGCGTGAGATCATCGACGATCCGGCGGCGAACCTGGGCTGTGTGGCGGTCGACGAAGGCGGTCAGACCGGCCGGCTGTACACCTCGCCGCGCAAGCTGTTCGCACGCCTCACCAGCGAGTTCAATTCACATCTGGCGGTGCATCACGATCAAGTCGTGCGATCAGGCACAAACTTCCACGCAGTCGTGCACGCGCAGCCGCGTCATCTGACGTATCTCAGCCACATCCCGCGTTATCAACACGAGCCGTATCTCAATCGACACCTGCTGCGCTGGCAGCCGGAATTGATCGTGCAGCTGCCGGAAGGCATCGGGCACGTGCCGTTCCTCGTGCCGGGATCGTCGGAGTTGATGGCGGCCACGCTCGAGTCACTGCGGCATCACCGCATTGTGATCTGGGGCAAGCACGGCGTCATGGCGCGCTCGGACGTTTCGGCCAAGCGGGCCGCCGATCGGATTGAGTATGCCGAGACCGCCGCGCGTTACGAATACCTGAATCTGGCGAATCACGAACAAGGCGAGGGTCTGAGCGTGGAAGAAATCCGCGCGATCGCCGCAGCGTGGAATATTGAGCAGAGTATCTTTTAACCTCACCCCCACTCCTGAGACCGGAGCGAGGAGCAAGGACCAGCATGACCAAGTATCCATCTGAAACTCAAATCCGATCGGCTTATCGTGTGGCAAAAGAACGCTACGCCCTGCTCGGCGTCGATACGGACAAAGTGTTGAAGACCCTCAACACCGTCTCGTTAAGTCTGCACTGCTGGCAAGGCGACGATGTGGGCGGCTTCGAGAAGACAGATAGTGGCCTCAGTGGCGGCATCGCCGCCACCGGCAACTATCCCGGCAAAGCGCGCACACCCGATGAGCTGCGCCGCGATCTCGACAAGGTCTACAGTCTCATTCCCGGCATACATCGCCTGGCGCTGCACGCGATGTATGCCGAAACCAATGGCCACAAAGTCGATCGTCATGAGCTGCGTCCGGAACACTTTGCGAATTGGGTCAGTTGGGCAGCAACGAACAAGCACGGCCTCGACTTTAACCCCACGCTCTTCTCGCACCCCAAAGCGGACAGCGGCTTTACATTAGCCCATTCCGATCGCGCCATTCGCGACTTCTGGATCGAGCACTGCCTGGCGGCACGGCAGATCGGCGAATTCTTCGGACGCGAACTCGGCACACCCTGCGTCACCAACCTCTGGATTCCCGACGGCTACAAAGACACACCGGTCGATCGCTTCACACCGCGCGCCTTGTTGAAGGACGCGCTCGATCGGATCCTGGCCAACCCGATCGAGCCACGCTACAACCGCGATTCGCTCGAAGGTAAACTCTTCGGCCTGGGCGCGGAGAGTTACACCGTCGGTTCACACGAATTCTATTTGGGCTACGCCGTCGCCAAACAGACACTGCTCACCCTCGACGCGGGCCACTTCCATCCGACTGAAACGATCGCGGACAAGATTTCTGCGGTGCTCTTGTACGTGCCGGAGATTCTGCTGCACGTCAGTCGCGGCGTGCGCTGGGACAGCGACCACGTGGTGATCTATAATGATGATCTCCTGGCGATTGCGCAGGAGATCGTGCGCGGCGGATTTCTGGATCGCGTCCACATCGGGCTGGATTATTTCGACGCGAGCATCAATCGGGTGGCCGCCTATGCGATCGGGGCGCGGAACACGCTGCGCGCCATGCTGACGGCGCTGCTGGAACCGATCGATCTGATGAAGAAAGTGGAACTGAGCGGTGATTATGCGCAACGGCTCGCGCTGCTCGAAGAGATCAAAGGCTTGCCGTTTGGCGTGATCTGGGACTATCATTGCTTAAGGCAGGGTGTGCCCGTGGGATTGCGCTTCATGGACGAAGTGCGAATCTATGAGAAGCGGGTATTGGCGAAGCGGGTATAACCTCCAACTTCACTGTCAAACAGGCGAATGAATTCGCGCCTTGCGAGCGTTTCCGCTGAGCGTCCATCTGCATGGACGCAGTACAGCGCATTTCGTCGGTGCAGGCCGACAATCGGCGTTAGTCCGCCAGGTGCGGTTTCAACCGCTGGGTGTAATCAACGAGCAGCAATTCAAGGAGACGGTAATGAATGGTTGGGCAGGTAAAGTACTGGACATCGATTTAACCGCGGGGACGAGCAGGACGTATCCATTGGATGAAAAACTGGCGCATCTATTTCTGGGTGGGCGCGGCCTGGGCGCGCGGATGCTGTGGGACGAAGTCGGACCGAGTGTCGATCCGCTTGCGCCGGAGAATGTGCTGATCTTTACGAACGGTCCGTTAACGGCGACAGGTTATCAAACGAGCAATCGTTTCTCGGTTTCGACCAAAAGTCCCTTGACCGGGACCGTGTTGGATGCCAACTCCGGCGGCTTCTGGGGCATGCAGTTCAAGAAGGCTGGCTACGATGCGTTGATCGTGCGTGGCAAAGCCGAGAAGCCGGTGTACATTGAGCTAAAGCCGGATGGCGCCACGATCAACGATGCCGCGCATTTGTGGGGCAAGCGCGTCCGTGAAACCACCCAGCTGCTGGGGCAGAACAACAACAAACGCAACGTGTTGTGCATCGGCCCGGCGGGTGAGAACCTCAGCCGCATCGCCGCGATCATGAACGACGGCGAACGGGCCTTGGCCCGCGGCGGCCCCGGCGCGGTGATGGGCAGCAAGCATCTCAAAGCGATCGTGGTAGAAGGTAAACAACGCCCGGACATTGTAGACGCAGAGCGCTTCAAGTTCCTGCTCTACGAAACGCGCAAGATGTTGAAGGCCAGCCCCTTGACCAGCCAGGCGCTGCCAGAGTTTGGCACGTCCGTGGTGATGAACCTCCTCAACAACATCGGCGCACTGCCCACGCGCAACTATCAAGCCTCGGTGTTCGATCAAGCCGAAGCGATCTCCGGCGAGGCCTTGACCGACAAGTACCTGGTGAAGAATGCGTCATGCTGGGCCTGTCCCATCGGTTGTACGCGTATCAGTAAGACGGATAAAGTGGAAGGCGAAGGGCCGGAGTTCGAGACGACGTGGGCGTTTGGCGCGTCATGCGGCATTGACGATCTGGCCGCCATCATCGAAGCCAACTCGATCTGCAACGACCTGGGCTTCGACACCATCTCAGCAGGCGCGACGATCGCCTGCGCGATGGAATTAACGGAGAAAGGCCAACTTGACAGCGATTTGCGTTTTGGACGTGCGGATTTGCTGGCTTCAACCTTGGAGGACATGGGCCAGCGACGTGGTCTTGGTGCTGAGTTGGCCGATGGCAGCCTGCGTCTGGCGACGCGGTACGGCGCGCCGGAATTGTCGATGAGCGTCAAAAGCTTGGAGATGCCCGCTTACGATCCGCGTGGCATGCAAGGACAAGGCCTGCTGTACGCCACGTCGAATCGCGGCGCGTGCCACATGCGCGGCAACATGCTGGGCCTGGAAGTGCTGGGCCTGCCCAAACTGATCGATCGCTTCCAGGTGCAGGGGAAATCAGGTTACGTGATCCTGCACCAGAACACGGCGGCCGCCATCGATTCGCTGGTCATCTGCAAGTTCACCAATATGGGCGTATCGGAGGAGTACTTCGCGCGCGCGTTGACCTCGGTGACGGGTGTGCCGTACGCCACCGGCGATCTGATCAAAGTCGGCGAACGCACCTATAACCTTGAGCGGCTCTACAACATCCGTGAAGGATTCACCCGCGCCGATGACACACTGCCACCGCGCCTGCTCAATGAAGCCGTGGCTGAAGGGCCTAGCAAGGGTTGGGTTAGCAAGCTGGAGCCAATGTTGAATGAATACTATCGGGCGCGCGGCTGGGATCAAAATGGTGTCCCGCAGGCAAAGAAATTGGCCGAGCTGCAATTGACCGATCTGGTGGAGGCAGTACGATGATCGACGAACGCATCTTTCAACAATTTAGCGAAATCGGGCGGGATTTGTATGAGCATCAAATGATCAGTTCGCACGGCGGCAATCTTAGCATCCGCCTGGGCGATCGGATCATCATCAAACGACGCGGCGCCATGTTAGGCCGACTGCGCCCGCACGATCTCATTGAGACAGGGATTGATAAGAATGACAGCGGCGTAGCACTAGCCTCAACCGAGTTATTGGCACACCGCACGATCTATCAGCAAACGCCGGCGCTGTCGATCTGCCATTGCCACCCGCGCACAGCCATCGCACTCTCCTTGTCGCGCGATGAGATCGTGCCGATCGACAACGAGGCGTCGTATCTCTTGAAGAAGATTCCCGTCATCTGGGAAGAGTTCGCTTCCGGCACGCCGGAAATGGCGAATAAACTCGCCGCCGCGTTGCAGCAGTACAAAATCGTTTTCCTGCGCGGGCACGGCAGCTTTGCCATTGGGCAGACACTGGACGAAGCGTTCTTCTGGTCATCGACGCTGGAGGAAGCGTGCGAGATCATTTTGAAAGCCAAGATCATCAACGAGCCGTTCATCGAATATCGCGGGATGAGTAACGCGTATAATAAGTGGTGAAGTCATTCACCCTCATCCCAGCCTTCTCCCTCAAGGGGAGAAGGAGCCTGTTTCCTCGCCCTTGTAGGGAGAGGGTTAGGGTGAGGGTCAACTGTGACCATTCATGACCAAACCTAAACAAGTTCAACTCTTCGTCACCTGCATGATCGAAGCCCTGCGGCCTGAAGCAGGATTGGCCGTGGTCTCCGTGCTGGAATCGCTCGGTATCGAAGTCAGTGTGCCGGCGGGGCAGACGTGCTGCGGGCAGCCCGCATTTAACGGCGGCCTGTGGGAGGATGCCCTCCCCCTGGCCCGCCACACCCTCGACGTGCTGAGCAAATCCGCTGCGCCGATCGTCGTGCCCTCCGGTTCGTGCGCCGACATGATCAAGCATCACTACCTCGAACTGTTTGCCGACGATCCGAGGTATGCGCAACTGGCGAAGGACATCGCCGCGCGGACGTATGAGTTTACGGAGTTTTTGGTCGATGTGTTGGGCATTACCGATCTCAACGCGCACTTTAAAGGAAAGATCGCTTATCATCCCTCGTGCCATTTGCTGCGCGGGCTGGGGATCGATCAGCAGCCGCGCGAACTCTTGAAGAGCGTGCAGGGCCTGGAAGTGATCGATCTGCCCAACGCCACGGAATGCTGCGGCTTCGGCGGTCTGTTTGCGATCAAGATGGGCGACATCTCCAGCGCCATGCTGCAACGCAAACTCGATGCGATCGAGAGCACGGGCGCACAGGCGGTGGTAGGGTGCGATGTGAGTTGCCTGCTCAACATCGGGGGCGGGCTGCATCGGCGCGGATCGAAAGTCGAGACGAAGTATATTGCGGAATTATTATTGGACACAGATCAACACGGATGACACGGATTGCAGTTATGGATAGGAACCGATATTCTACGGAGTCAATTGATTTTGTGTATAGATCACCTGCGTCACCGTTATCTCCGAGGAACGCAACTGCACGGTGAAAGATTGAACGTTAGTCAAAAAGGGGCGGTTGATTAGACACTCAGCCGATAGACAATCGGCAGGGTCGGAGCAAGAAAAAAACTGCCACCCCTTAACGCAACAGCGTTGCATTTCGGCCTCATAATGCTTTTTCACTTCACCAAGTGTAATCGGAATGGTGTAGATAAACGTCTCATAGCTGTAACCGGCGCCAGCGGCAAATTCAATTCGATGGGGAGTGGAATGAGGATAAGGGGCCGGAGATGGAAAAGGTGTAAAAGCATAAAAAACGATGCCCAAAATGCAAACACAAGTTGCTGTAGGGACAATAACCAGTGTTCCGCCTAATAGGACGATGAATCGAGAAACGGCACATCGCATAATTGCTTCCCTAACTCTCTTGGGCATATCTTAGCACGAATCAATCAGCGTGAATCCGCGTCCCATTTTCCTATGACTGACACGGCGAACATCACCTTCTATGAACGCGTCGAGGATGCCCTGCAAAACACGCAGGCGCGCGGCGTGCAAGTTAGTAGGGTCGTTCCGCCCGTACACCTGGCAGAATTGCGAAGTGACGTAAATTCAGGGTAGCGATCTTTAGAGCGTGGGTCTGGGCCGTGGCGGCAATGAGGCAATCAAAGAAGCCAACGCTGTGGCTCAATATGGAAGCGCTGGTAAAGACCAAAGGCAGATTGTGAAGCACCTTCATCCAGCCAACGCATTGAATACGAGTGGAGCTCACGTTCGACAATTCGCTGTTCGCGGAGGTTGCGACACCCCGCTAGTAGTTCTGCCGCAGTGATCACGGAGATGGCACAGACTGAGACAGGCTGCGCGTCGATCCAGCGGCGGGCTATTGTAGAGCCGCGCAGCATATCAATCAAGATTGAGGTATCCAGCAACCAGACAGTATCGGCCATGTTAGTCGCGGCGCTGCTCAACCTTTGCGCGAAGTTCAGCAGCAAATTCAGCTGAGTCGGTAATGTCATCCCGATCAGCCCAGATGCCAAAAGCGGGGTGTTTGACTTTACGCGAAGAAGATTTTACCGGCTTGGCTGGTTTGTCCTGCAAAAGGATAACCTCCACCGCACCCGGTACGATCTCAGCCGGGATGTCCACAATCAGTTTGCGATTCGGCGTGACTTTGCCTTTAAGTTTGGTGGCTAACATGGCCTTGACTCCTTGTGCTTCAATTATACAACGGCAAGATAATCTGTGTTAATCCGTGATATCCATGTCCCATTTCGTATGACTGACACGACGAACATCACCTTCTATGAACGCGTCGAAGAGGCCTTGCAAAACACGCAGGCGCGCGGCGCGTTCGATCGCGCGACGAAGCGCTTCACGGCGCTGCGCGCCACCGCATTCACTTCGCTGCCGGCCGCCGGCGACCTCACGCGCGATCGGGCGCGGGCCATTCGGGCCGAGACGCTGAGCCATCTCGATCGGTACCTGGCGCAATTCGCCGACGCGGTGGCAACCGCCGGCGGCCAGGTGCACTGGGCCGCTGACGCCGCCGAGGCCAATCGGATCATTGGCGAGATCGCCCAGGTCAACCACGTCCAGCGGGTGGTCAAGTCGAAATCGATGGTGAGCGAAGAAATTCATCTCAATCACGCGCTCGAAGCCCTCGGCTGTGAAGTAATCGAATCCGATCTGGGCGAGTACATCATCCAACTCGCAGGCGAGACGCCGTCGCACATCATCACGCCAGTGATTCATAAGACCAAGGAACAGGTCGGCGAGATCTTGCGCGACAAGATCAACATGCCGCTCACACATGAAGTGACCGAGATGACGGCCTTCGTGCGTATGAAAATGCGCGAGATTTTCCTGACAGCGGACATGGGCATCAGCGGCGTGAACTTCGGCGTCGCCGAAACGGGCACGATCGTCACTGTGACCAACGAGGGCAACGGTCGCATGACCACGACCTGCCCGCGCATTCACGTCGCCGTCATGGGTATCGAACGGTTAGTGCCCACCCTCGACGATCTCAGCGTGATGCTGCAAGTATTGGCTCGATCGGCCACCGGGCAGAAGTTATCGGTATACACCAACCTGATCACCGGGCCGCGCCGCGCGCACGAACCCGATGGACCGGATGAACTGCACGTGGTGCTGATCGACAACGGGCGCAGCAAAGTGCTGGGCACGGAAGTGGCCGAGATTCTGTATTGCATTCGCTGCGGCGCGTGCCTGAACGCCTGCCCGGTCTATCGCGAGATCGGCGGACACGCGTATGGCAGCGTCTACCCCGGCCCGATCGGCTCGGTGGTGACTCCGGCGTTATATGGTGTTGCGCTGTGGAGCGATCTCCCACACGCCAGCAGTCTCTGCGGCGCGTGCCGCGAAGTCTGCCCGGTACGGATCGATCTGCCGGGCTTGCTGTTGAAGCTGCGCCATCAAACCGCGGCAGCCGGTAAGACACCAAAGTATCTGCAAGTAGGCCTGCGCGCCTTCCGTTGGGCAGGCACCCGCCCGGCGTTGTTCCACCTCGGCATGAAGTTCGCCAGTTGGGGATCGAGGCTGATCGCTTCGCGAGGCTGGATTAAGCGACTGCCCGGCCCGCTGTCACACTGGACACAGTCACGCGATTTTCCAGCCTTTGCCAAAGAATCGTTCTCGGCGCAGTTGAAGAAGCGCCGGAGAGAGAGCGGGATAGAGGGTCAACCATGACCACTCGCGAAGAAACCCTCACCCGCATTCGACAAGCACTCCAGACTGGCAGGTTGCCTGTTGCGACTCCGAACGATCGACCGGCCACTTTAACGCCAGAGAGCGATCGTGCTGCACGATTGGCGCTGTTCGTGCGCGAGGCGCAGGCCAACGGCAGCGAAGTTTTTCAGCCCGCCACACTTGACGATGTGGTCGAGATGCTGCACGAACTGATGAAGCAAGCCGGACAACAAGCCATCACCTGGCCGGACGAAGATCTGCCTCTCCCCAACATCCGTGAAATTTTGTTTCGTGCGGGGGTAACCCGGCACGTACCGAATTTGCCAACCGAGGCAGCACTGCGCCGTCAAACCTGGGAGAACCTCGACGGCATTCGCGTGGGAATCACAGGCACGCTGGCCGGCGTAGCCGACACCGGATCGATCGTGGTGCAGAGCGGCCGGCATCGATCGCGTGCCGCGTCATTGCTGCCGGAGACGCACATTGCCTTGCTTCCGATCGAGCGCCTGTATCCGTCGCTGCAGGCTTTCTTCGCCGCACACTCACCCCAGGAACTGACCCAAAATTCAAGCAACCTCGTCTTCATCACCGGCCCCAGCCGCACTGCCGATATCGAGATGATCATCACACGCGGCGTGCACGGTCCCAAGCGGTTGTGCGTGATACTGTTGCCCCCCGTTGGACTTGCAGCGTGATTGTTTAAAACAACGTATACTTTGCTCGCCCCGATTCACCTGCACCCCGATCGTGCGTTTGCAGCCTTGGGAGTGAACTTCAGCACCGGTGGTTAATGCCTGACACCCTGTCCGGCAAATTCACATGACCAAGGAGCAAACAGGATGAAGCGCAGTGTGAGCAGTTTATTATTGGCTCTTATCTTTACCGCGTTGATCATTGGCAGCTTGACACTGCCCGATCGGGCCGCGCACGCAACCACAGCCGACATCATCATCAACATTCGGCGCGACGCATCAGCCGGGCTGCCCTACGGTGGCGCTCACTCCGCCGGGATGAGCTCCATCGTCTGGGGCTCGACCTCAGCCAACACGCCCTTGACCTTCACTCTCGCCCACATCGGCGGCGAGCTCGTGACGCGCACCATGACCACCGATGGCGGCGGATATTACGCCGTCTCACTCGATCGCTTGATCGCCGATGATGATGTGCTCAGCGTCACTGACGGCTCGCAAATTATCGTTGTCCCGGTGGCGTCGTTGACGTTTCAGGTTGACCGGGAGGCAAAGCGTATCACAGGCAGCGCGCCCGGCGGCATCACTTCAACCAGCGCGAGCGGCCCGCACTCACTGCAACTTCGCCTGGCGGGAACAACGCGCCAAATCTCCACCACACTAGCAGGCTCTTTCAGCGTATCCGTCGCCGATCTGCCCTATCTGGCCGGGCTGCTTGGCTCACTACGTTACACCACACCCAGCGGTCAGAACATTTACAAGCCGCTGTTCATCGTGGATCCGTTTGTCCGCGGCCAGAGTGGCGATGGTTGGGCCGATAAGATTCTGGGCCAGCCCGACTACACGCAGATCACGCCGAATCAAGTGGTGGGCAACCGCACCTTCAATCCGGACAGCGTCTACGTCGATCGCTCGGTGCAACCCAATCGCGTCTACGTGCTTGATGCCAGCAACAGTCGCATCCTGGGCCTCTCGCATTTGGGCGTATGTGCGGGCGGATCGAATGTCGGCCAGGTGTGCACCACCCATTCCGATTGTCCCGGTTCCACCTGCCCGGTCCAAACCGATCGCGCGGCTGATATCGTGCTGGGTCAACCAGCGTTCAACACCTCCGCATGCAATGGCGACAGCGCCTATCAACTCTATCCTGATGTGCCGCAAGCCAGTGCCGCCACTTTCTGCGACATGCGCGAAGAGCAGCTGAGCATTCTGGAAACCGGCACGGGCGCGACGCTGGCGAGCGATGCCGCGGGGAACCTGTACGTGCCCGACTTGTTCAACAATCGCATCCTGCGCTACAACAGTCCTTTCACCACCGATCAGATCGCCGACGAAGTGTGGGGGCAAGATGATTTTGCGGGCATCACCTGCAATCGCGGCGCAGGCTATGGCAGTCTGACCGATAACCGAAGTCTGTGTTTAGCGCCGCCGCCTGGTCGGGGCGAAGACAAAGCCGGAGTCGCGTTGGATCCGGCAGGCAACTTGTGGGTGACGGATAACCAAAACCATCGGGTCTTGCGCTTCCCCTTCAATGCGGGATCGGGCCAGCTGGCCAAGGAAGCCGATCTGGTCTTGGGCCAGGCCAACTTCCGATCGCGCTCTTCGGGCAGCGGGCTGCATCAGATGAATTACCCGGAGGGGATTCGGGTGACTGGCAGCTACACCGTCTATGTGGCCGATCGCGTGAACCATCGCCTTCTGGTCTTCACGCCGCCCTTCACCAACGGCATGAGTGCCCATCACGCCTTGACCACCGGACTCAACCTGCCCATGAGCCTGGAGTTCGACGCAACCGGCCTGTGGATCAGCGATGCCAGCGGGCACATCACGCACTACACCAACGAAGTGCCCGATCGCACGATTAGCGTGCATGCCAACGGCAACGGCATCGGCGTCGATCGCGACGGCAACGTCTTGTTTGCCAGCAGCGGTCCCGTTCAAAGCGTGCAACGCTTCATCTCGCCTACCTACACACTCGATGCTGAGTTTCTGGATTCCAACGGCCTGTTCAATCAGACCGGGCCGTTTGGTTTTTCCAGCGGCAAGGGGTTGGAGCTCACGGCCGATCAGCTGATCTATGGCGATAGCCAGCGGATTCTGTTTTGGAACCATCCGGAAACGCTGCACGATTATCAGCCCGCCGATGGCGTGATCGGGCAACCCGATTTTCATAGCCGTGGAAGGTGGCAGCCCATCTATGAAAGGCTGCGCGCGCATAACGGCTATCTATGGGCACTCAACAGCGGCGCAGGCGGCCCGTCGGCCGTTATCCTGGCTTACCCACTGCCACTTACCTCAGGCATGCAGCCCGCATTGATCATCTCGTCGCCGTTGCCGTTGGCGGGCGGCGGCGTTTTCACGTGGACGCGATCCATGTACATGGGCGGGATCGATTTTCAACCGGGAAGCAACTACCTGTGGTTAGCCGACGAGGAAAACCATCGGGCGTTTCGCATCCGTAATCCGCAAACGCAACCGATGGTCGATGTGGTCATTGGGCAGCTCAACCCGGCGGGCACGTTGTGTAATCAAGGTCGTGGCCAAGCTTCGCCTTCACAAGATTCACTGTGTCACCCGGGGGCCTTAGCCTTTGACGCCGTGGGCAACCTGTACCTCTCTGATCACAATCTGGAGTTCGACGGCAATCATCGTCTGCTGGAATACGACGCCAGCAGTTTGCCGGAGGCGCCAGTGTCCGCCGTCTTTGGCATCCCAGCCACGCGCGTCTTTGGGCGTGGCGGCAGTTTCACCCGCTCCACCTGTATGCCCTCCAACAGTGATCCCTTGTGCGGTCCCTTCGAACCGTCATTCGATCAGAATAATCGCATGGTGATTGGCTTCAATCAATATGTGGGTGGCCCGCGCTTCCCTTTAATCTATCAGAACATCCTGACCAACCCGCTGCCGATCATGGCGTTGGGCGATCTGCACTCGATGCCCACGTCCAACCGCTTCGACGTGGAAGGCAATCTCTACATCCTGGATCACAATCGCAACCGCATTTTGATCTACGACCTGACACCTGAAATTGCTGATCTCGCCATGAGCAAGAGGGTAACGCCTCTGTTCGTGCAGCCGGGACAAGCCATCACTTACACGCTGGCGTTCTCAAATGCAGGTAACGGCGTTGCCGCCGGCGTGCTCATCACCGATCTCTGTCCCAGCGGATCCATAACCGACTGGTCTTATGCGGCAAGTCTGCCCGTGACGCCGACCGGGAATATTTCATACTCCTGGCAAGTGGGCGACCTCGCACCGGGCGCAGGCGGTGTCATCACGCTCACCGGTATCGTTAGCGCAGACCTGCAGGGCTGGGCCAACTTGAGTAACACGGCGCTGATCACCAGTACCGCGGCGGAAGCGAATCCATCAAACAACAGCAGCTCGGCCAATGTGATATTTCACTATCGCCTGCAGACCAACGTCAGCGGCGGCGGTCGCGTCACCAGGAGTCCGGACCAACCCGCTTATCTCTATGGTGAAGTTGTCACGCTGACAGCCGTTCCAGCCACAAGTTGGATCTTCACAAATTGGCGTGGTGATCTGATCGGCTCACTTAATCCCGTCACGCTCACACTGGACCGCAATCAGACGGTTACTGGTACATTCGCCTGCCCACCCATCACCGCCGCCGATTTCGCCTTTACGCCGCTGATACCACGGGGCGGCCAAGCGGTAAACTTCACCGCAGTGATCACAGGTGGCCTGTTGCCCTTCACTTATACCTGGATTTTTGGCGATGGCAGCACGGCACTTACGACTACCACTCGCATCCAACACGATTTTCCAGTGACGAACACTCTGCGTACCTACACCGTAACCCTGACCTCGACCAATGCTTGTAGCAGTCAGCTGATCCAGAAGCCGATCGGCGTTCAACCCTATCGCGTTTATCTGCCGTTGCTGTTGAAAGGCGCTTAAGCTGGCGCAGCAAAGCAGAAGCG
>JAUQXC010000912.1 GCA_030834825.1 Thermoflexales bacterium | reverse complement strand
ATACCAGGATCGCCCAAAGTGGATGATGGACACTTTCTTTCTCGCATGCTCCTCGAATGCGTCGACCGAACGCATATCGTCTGGTGCGGAGCCAAGGTTATAGGTGGTGCCATGAATAAGTGCTCCCCAATAGATAGTTTCGTTGTTCTCGGTCTGAGCCGGGGCCTGCCGGAGTAATACAGCCAACAAGGCCAGGGCGATGAATGCTGATTTTCTTTTTTGATTACGCAACTCAATACTCCTAGCGGGCAGGAAAGCGAAATGTGATTGCCCGCTTGATTCTACACAACAGGTCGTTAGAGCTATCTGCCGTGGCGGGTTTTCTCAGCCAGGTTGGACTTGAGACAAGGGCGGATAGATGTTGGGGAGCAATCAAAGTATAGCTCAATCCAGAGGCGGAAGCAACCTGCTAGAGTTAGGTGATATCCTCACATAAGGAGTAACTACCATGCGCAAAATCTTTCTCTCTTTCTTGATCGCGATCCTGGCTTTGAACGGCGTCAGCGGCATCGCCCTGGCCGATGGGATGATCCTGCCCCTGACGCACGGCTCACAGTATCTCGTCGTGCGCTATCACCACGTCACCGTCAACATCGACGACAATCATGTGGTCACGCGCGTGGAGCAGGAATTCTACAATCCGCAGTCCTTTACCGTGAACGGGCGCTATCTATTTCCGGTGCCGCCCGAAGCGATCTTGTCCGACTTCCAGGCCACCGTCGATGGACAACCGCAGGCTTTCACCCGGCAGAATGCGAGCACCACCAACGACGATCTCTTCAACACGATCGGCCAACGGCGCGATCCCACTCTGCTGCAATACGTCGATTGGGAAACCATCGCTTTCAATCTCACCCTCGCGCCGGGCGGCACGCGCCGCATGATGCTGGCATACGAGCAGGTGTTAGCGCCCACCGGCGGGATGCTGCACTATCGCTACATCCTGGGCACCGAGCGTTACACGTCACAAGCGTTGGAGGATGTCTCCATTCAAGTCGATCTCAAATCAAGCGGCGGCATCTCCACGTTATATTCGCCTTCGCATCCGGTCAACACCGAACGGCTCAGCAACACGCAGGCGCGCGTGACGTGGCAGGCGCAGAACGTGCAGCCCACTGAGGATTTCGATTTGTTCTTTGCGCCCAGCGAGAGCGGCTTCGGCGGCGGTCTGTTGACGGGACAACGCGAGGGACAGGATCACTTCCTGTTCCTGTTCGCGCCGGAGACTCAAACCGCCGATCGGACCACGCTGCCCAAAGACATCGTCTTCGTGATCGATCGCTCGGGCAGCATGAGCGGCGGCAAATTGGAACAGGCACAGAAGGCACTGCATTACATCCTGGAGAATCTCAATGCCGGCGATCGCTTCTCGATCGTAGGCTTCGACGATGAGCTGTCCTCCCTCTCGGCGACGCTGCTGCCGGTCGATTCACCCTCGCTCGATCAGGCGCGCCGGTTCGTAAATGCGCTCACGCCGCGCGGCAGCACTGACCTGGCGCAAGCGCTGCAGACGGGTCTGCGCATCTTTGCCTCCAGTGAAGGGCGCAGCAGCGCCGTGCGGCTGGTCGTCTTCCTGACCGATGGCCTGCCCACTGCGGGCGAAGTGAATGAAAGCGCGATCGGCGAATTGGCCGGGCAAGCGAATCGGAGTGTAGAAGCGCGCCTGCACGTCTTCGGCGTAGGCTATGATGTGAACACCCACCTGCTCGATCGGCTGGCCAACGACAACGGCGGCAGCGTGACCTACGTGCAACCCGGCGAAGATCTGGAACTGGCGCTGTCGAATTTCTATCAGCAGATCGCCAGCCCGGTGTTGACGGACCTGCGCGTGGAGTTTGAAGGCCAGCAGGTCGAAGATCAATATCCGCAGCAGCTGCCCGATCTCTTCCACGGATCAAGCCTGCTGTTGACGGGACGCTATCACGCCACTGCGGCTAACGTCACTGTGCGCGTGCGCGGACAAGCGGGTGGTGAACAACGCGAGTACGTGTATCACTACAATCTCGATCAGACCGGCGGACACGACTTTGTGCCGCGCCTGTGGGCCACGCGCAAAGTCGGCGCGCTGCTCGATCGGGTGCGGGTGGAAGGCTCCAGTCCAGCCTTGATCGAAGAGATTCAGGGGCTGGGTCTGGGCTACGGTATCGCCACGCCGTACACGTTGAATGCCATCGCCGCCCAAACGAGTGGCCTCGTTTCCGGTGAATACATGATGCTGTATAGCTATGATTCTCAATCAAGATTGAATCAAGCCTCAGGTCAAACCTCGGTCCAGGCGCGCGTGCAAAATCAATACTATCAAGACGCCGTGCAAGCCGACGCAGCCGCCGGCGCGAATGTGCACAATCGCGGTCGATTCAGTCTGGCACAACTCTCAAATCAGAATATCGATCTGGGATTACTGAAGGGCAAAGTGGCTACGAACACGGCCGTGGACGACGCCTGGATCGCGCAGAACATTCAGGCCGATCGGCAGGTGGCATTTGGTTCAGAGGAATACTTCGCGCTGGCGAAGGATCCGGAGGCACGGCAGTTCCTGCAAAGTGGCGCGAATGTGATCTTCAAGCATCGAGGTCAGGTGATCGCGGTGCAGGATACGGGCGCGGCAGTTGCGCAGCCGACGACGGTGGCGCAGCAACCAACCATCACACTGGGCGAGTTCTTTGCTCGCGTTCAGCAGATGCTCCAGAGGCTGTTTCGGTAAAAGTGTGGTGAACAACGTCCACCGGGCGCAGAGAATGTTCTGCGCCCGGTTCGTTAGTGGGGCGCAAGCCGGACGACTCACAAGGGGATGACCCTGCGGCGCGAAAACGAGCCTACGGTGATTACGAATGATCGAGTGCCACCTGTGTCAAATCGTTTGGATTGAACTTGACCCAAATCGTGCTGCCAGGCGCATACTTGGCACGTGAGGCGTCAGAGATGGCGCCCTGCGTTTCGGCCTGAAAAATCGGCTTATCGGTCGGATGCACTTCCAGGCGGAATGACATCATCGCACCGGCCTCGTTGATACGGATGTTCATATCGGTGGCGGTGAGAATCGTCGCCTGCGCGGCTTCTCCCATCGAGCGAATGGCGTTGTAAGTCTCCTCTTTGGCCAACAGCAGCTGCTCGATTTGCTGGGTGTTAGCCAGGGGGGCCGCACCCATCGTCCCAGGCGCCACCGTGGCCGGCAGCCCCAGCACATTTTGGATTTTAACTTTCTTGCGGTCGTTCGGGTCATACATCACTTCAACCGTCGCGCCCGGCAAGAACGCGCCGATTTGAATGCGCGAGATGAGCTGCTTCATCTCCACTTGAAAGGCAGGTTCCAGGGTGGGCGTCACATTCAACGCAAAGCCCACGACGGGATTGTCATTGATGGTGGTGCCGGTATCCCACGTCCGGAGGATGGTGCCGTGAGCCGTGACGCCGTTTTTGATGCTGCCCGCCGACAGGCCGCGCATCATGCGCAGGACGAAAAAGATCACAATGAGGGATACGACCAATGAGCCGGCGATGAACAACACCGACGTTCCGTCGAACGATTCATAGTCCTGCCCGAGAACGTGCGTGAATGAAATCCCGCTTAACATGTTGCCTCCTGTGGATGAGATGACTGGGAGCGAGGCCTGCTCAATCGCTCATCGATACCGGACGTTGCTGAGCAGCAAGTATAGCGAGGATGGAAACGTGGGTCAAACGTGGCGGCCCCCACCCGGGCCGGAAACTACACCGACATCTTCGACCTCCCCCGTCAAATAAACAGCAGAAGCATTCGACAGGGGAGGAGACGGTTAATCCTCCCCTTGTCGAGCAGCCTCATCGTTCGACAAGGGGAAATTAGAGGGGGAGCAAACCGGACGGCTCACAATGGGGTGATGACGAATGTTCGAGCGCCACTTGTGTCAAATCGTTCGGGTTGAATTTGACCCAAATCGTGCTGCCGGGCACATACTTGGCGCGTAAGGGTCAAACCTTTGACCGAGGCTGGATGTTTTGTTTGCCCCCTCGGCTTGATCGATCTATACTTCGCCAGTTCTTTCCAACTCGTCGAAGATCAGTCTAACCCGTGCTATGAAGAACCTCCCTGTGAGCGATCGGCTCAACCGGATCGGGGCGTTGGCCGATTGGGCGTTTACCGCGCCCCGACTGGCGTTTTGCTTCGCTGGACTTTACCTCAGCGCCTATTTGATCCCGTTTCCTTTAGCCCACTGGTACGACATCCCGCGCGTCTCGTTCGCCTCCATTACAAACTCCGCGCCGCTCGCCGCGCTGGGTCTGACCCTGGCCGGTCTGGCACTGGTGGGATTGAATGTGCAGTTGTGGCGCATCTCCCGCCGACAACCGGGCCGGGCACTGTACCGGTGGATATTTGCCGGCTGGCTGGCCGCGGCCTTATGCGCGCTGTTCACCTTTCCCGGCCAGTCCAGCGACACGGGCGATTACATTTTTCGCGCGCATATGCTGGCGCATCTGCACGTCAACCCTTTAACTACTCCGCCTTCAGCGGTGATGACCTGGAGTTCCTTTCCTTACCTGGGTTGGTACAAGACTGTCGACGCGTATGGTCCGGTGTGGCACTTGCTTGCCGGGTTGGCCCACCTCCTGGCGGGTGAGGATTTGTTCTTGAACTTTCTGGCCTTCAAACTGATTGGCTTGATCTCGATCGGCGTGTCAGCCTGGTTCATTCAAGGCATCTTGCAGAGGGTTGCGCCCGCGTATGTCGCTGCAGGACTGGCGCTGTGGTTGTGGAATCCGCTGGTATTGAATGAAGGCGTGATCAACGGTCACAACGATCTGGTGTTGTGGGTGGTGCTGCTGGCCGGGATCTGGTTACTGGTGCGACAACGGGCACTGCCGGGGTTGCTCGTGCTGGTGACGGCCGGGTTGATCAAGGTCAATGCCTGGGTAGCTTTACCCGTAGCGGCGATCTGGTTGGTACGCCAGCGCGGGTGGCTTAAAGCATTGCGTGTGGGCGTGCCCACTCTGCTCTGCGGAGCGGGCCTGGTGTGGTGCGCCTATCTACCACTGGGCGGCTGGACGCGCCTGCTGGACATCGCACGCGAGCGCAGTTGGTGGCCCACCCAGACCTGGACCGCGGCTATTTTCTTCACCCTGCGTGATGTCCAACAAGTGCCCCATGAAACCGTGGTGCAGGTTGTCATTGGCGCGGCGACATTGCTCTTTCTGATCACAATGGGGTTGGTAATCTGGAAGGTGCGTGATTTGCGAACAGGCCTGTGGGGTGTAGTGCTGGCATATTTGCTCATCGGCACACACTGGTTTCAGTCGTGGTATGCTGTTGGCCTCATCGCACTAACCGCCCTCATCGCCGATGGCGCGCTGGCCGCTTACTCGCTCTTCTTCACGTTCTTCATGCT
>JAUQXC010000911.1 GCA_030834825.1 Thermoflexales bacterium | reverse complement strand
CCATTCAATGTAACAAGGTCAACGTTCGCCACGTAGCGCACTGGCACATAGTTGAGAGTCAGATTGCCCACTAGCTGAACAATGCCAGTAGACTGAACGAAATCGGCTCCGCTCAGGTTGGTCGCGGTGTTGTCCAGTCGGACGCCCAACTCTGTTCCGCCTCGAGTATCCGTAAACTTGAGCAAGACATAGCCCCGGTCAATGGCCTGCTTCAACTCCTGCGCCGATTGGTAGCGGGAGGCGATGATAGGGTGATTGCCTTCTGTGAGTCGTTGTACGAGTTCGTCCATGTCACTGGCTCCTTGATTCCCGTTGTGTCGTTCTGTGCCAACTTCATCCTTGTGAATCGGCTGGCTCCTTTATCGGTGTGGCGGTGTACGAGAGAATCTCAAGCTCGAGCACTTCCTAACAGTAGGTGGGCCTATTCCGGCGTCACTTGGCCAAAGATGATACTCTCATCTTTAAAGATGCCATCGGTCACGACATAGTTCTGTTGCAGATACAGATAGTCGTTGTCGGGCAAGGTGCGCGCTATCTCCACTTCTTTGCCATCCGCGCCTTTTTGCTTTTCCATGCGCCCGGTTTCAAAGCGCTCAATCCGACCACTGAATTCGCGCAGATTTTTGATCGAGTAAGCCTGGCAGTACTTGCCCCTCGCCGCCATATCGATTCTCCCTATGCCTCTTCCGCCTGGCGTTACCGTGCTGCTTCCTCCATCTTTTGGCGCAGGCTGAGTGGACGCATATCGGTCCACACCTCTTTGATGTAGGCCAGACACTCTTCCTTCAGCCCATTCTTGCCAGCATCCCGCCAACCGAGTGGATTCTCTCGGTCAGCGGGCCAGATCGAATACTGCTCCTCGTGATTCACGACCACCTTGTAGGTAGTTTGGTCTTCTTGTTCTTCCCTATTCATTTGTCCTCCTGGTATTATGGGTTTTAGGTGACCTGTACCTCTGTCACCTAATGTGCGATAGAGTAAGAGTGCCCCGGTAAAGCGAGGCTGGCTCTCATTAACAGCACTGGGAGACGCACACCCCCTGTTTTGTTTCCTGCGCTAGCCTCGCGGGAGACACTCATCCCTACCAGGAGGTTTTTCCATGAACATGCAATCGACCACTCATTGTGTAGGGCACGCGGTCAGGCCTTTGCCGATCTCGTCCGGGGGAGTGCCCGGGAACACCTCTTGTGTGTCTCTCTGGACATTAGCAAATACTTCCATGTGGTCACGATCCACAATGATCTCGGCAAGGTCGTGACGCCGACTTTTGACCTCGACATCTCGTAGGATGTCTCATCCTACGAGAGCCCACGTCCAATTGTGACGCTACCTAACGCAAGCGTCCGGCAGCAAGATCCGCACATCGTCCGGGAAAGGTTGTATTTGAGTCAGATCGTTTTCAAAGATGATCAAGTCCGATCTTGTTTGGCCTCCTTGAACCCTTCAAGTTTGCAGGTACCCTACAGCATACGATTCCGCCCGTTGGGCATAAATTGTGTACTCAATCGCACTTCGCCCTTTCGCCTACGACTTGATCGAGATCATCAGAATCGCGTCAATCCCTCATGACAGGACCCGGTAGAACATGAGCCGCAAGATGTAACGCACTGTCCCGCTCACTGGGTGCATAACATCCTGGGACGTATACTGATCTTTGATGAGCACAGCCCTTCTACCAGCGCGATCCTGTTGTTGGCGAGCCAAGTTACGTTTCAGCATGTGTTACCATTCTGCGAAAGTTAGGGCTTCTTGCGGCCAGCGACGGGTTGAGTCATGGTTGCGCCACGGTTATGCTAGAGGTCACTATCTTCGAGCAGATTTTCCAAAAGCGCTCGGCCCTGGCGCAACCTATTTGTCTTAGCACTCTCCCGCTCCTCGATCTCGGTGGCCGTCGTCTCTTCTGGCGCAAGTCCATCCAGATCTGATCCGTGACCTGCTCGGGCGGGAGATACTACAATCTGTCCAGCATGTAAAAGCGTCTCCCACAGTTTTCCGGTCAACCAATCCAAATCGCGCGGGTGCCAGAGAGCCACCTCCGGCCTGTCAGTCGCTTCGTTCGTCACCCAGTGGACAGCCTTAGCCTGGCTCACCCATCCGTACCAAGGCTGATCGCCCCGTTTCACGAATGGTATTCCGTACACGGCAACCTGTGTTTGATTCAGTCGAGGCAAGTTCTGGGAATCTTGACGCGCCAGTTCATCCTGAATGGAGTTCATCAATATCACGCGCCGCTGGCCACGGGTCGCCCCCAGACTTGACCGAGGCACAAACGCTAACCCCGCTATTTGCTTCAGCACCTCATCCTCCGGCAGGCACCCATCCCATTCCAACATTTTACTCACCAGCTCGGCAAACGTCAGTTCGCCTTCTCCTAACACTGCGACATCCACGTTCCGGTCTTTTAGAACAGTAGCGTATTCAATCGTCGCATACGGCCCACCCGTGATCAGGGGCACATCCGGCCACCGTTGCTTGATCCGTTGCACAGTTTTGTGAAAGAACTCTTTATACAGCGACAGGGTCCGAATCCCTATGACTTGGGGTTGCCAGTCGTCCATCAAACTATCTAGTTCCTCAAAACTGTCAAAGTCAATCCGGCTCTTGACAATCTTGCCCTGGATCTTGCTTCCCAGTTCTTGATTCAGATACGTCAGTAAATACATCAGTCCTAAAGGCGCCTCGACCATTTTGTCGACTTGACTGGCCGTCTCCTGGTTAAAAGACTGGGTTAGATCTATCAGAAAGATCCGCAGCCCGCTGCCCAAGTCAGGTTTAACCTTAGCACCGGGCGAGGTCGAAAAAGCAGGCGCCAGATTAGGCGTGGCCTCCTCTGAATAAAATCTGCCGTCGCGCTCTATCAAGCGCATAATTTCGGGATAATCGGCTAGGTTGCCTGGTAGGAA
The DNA here is from genome assembly GCA_030834825.1 of Thermoflexales bacterium. Lineage (GTDB taxonomy): Bacteria > Chloroflexota > Anaerolineae > Fen-1058 > Fen-1058 > Fen-1058. Next base: position 2,886 of record JAUQXC010000911.1, on the reverse strand, counting down.
ATGGTTGTAGCGCGCCAAAATCTCGGAGCGCGTGAGTGCCCGCTTCTGGACCGGGATGACGCTCGCCAAACGTTCTGGCAACAAAAAATATTCCATCATGAAGCGCGCCTGATATTCGCGCACAAAACTTTTTGGAAAGGGCAGCGTGTCACTTGGGCTGTGATAGGCTAAGTGCGCCGAGCTTTCAATAGATTCTCGTGTGACTCCGTGTTCTATGGCAAAGCGGGCCATCTCGGTACTCGGAAAGATCTTTAACACGCTGATTTGCGGAAAGTGCAGCCACTTGATACCTCTAATGAAATCAAGCGTCATGAGAGATTCTTGTTCGGTTTCCGTCGGGAAGCCGAACATGGTGAACAAATCCAGCATAATATTCGGATGCCTTTCGCAAATGTACTCAATATTCTCCCTCAGTTTTTCAATGTTCAAATTCTTGCCAATCAGCCGTTGCAAGCGGGGTGAGGCCGTTTCCAAAGCCAAGCCCATTTGCACAACTCCTGCCTCTGCCATCAAGTCAATATAGTCAAATGTCAGAATATCACCGCGCAGCCCGCCGGCAAACTGAATGCGTATCTTTAATTTATTCTTGATCACGAGTTCAAAGAAAGTGGCACTGTTCCGTCGGTCGAGGTTGAAACAATCATCCAAAAAGCTAAAGGCCCGATAGCCGCGCTGGTAATGCAAAAGCACCTCTTGAAAAATGTTGTGCGCCGAGCGAACCACATGGGTCTTGGGCCAAACCCCATGGCAGTACAGGCACTTGTAAGGGCACCCCCGGGTCGCCACCAGGCTGATATCTTTCTGAAAACATCCTTGACCCACATATTGGTTATACCGGCTATAATCGACCAGACTGCGATCAGGCAAAGGGAGCGCATCAAGATTCTTGATCTGAGGCCGGGGAGACGTCACATGAATGTCCCGACTTGCCTCCGCACCAGGCTGGCCTGGCGTAAACGAGATCGGTGGCGCCGCTTCCCAGGCCAGCAACCACTTCGCCTGGCTGTCGTGCCATGTCCTCGCGACCTGCTCCGGTGAGCCTGTCACGGCAATCGGCACATACGTCCCCCCAGCTTTGCTGATGCCGAGCAAGGCCGCCAGTGTTTCCCGCCGATGTTCAGCCATCACGGCCACGACCGAACCCGGCAGCAGGCCCTGCTGTCGCAAATAATGTGCAACTTGATTCGCCTTGGCATTCAACTCTGCATAGTTCCACGCTTGCCCGTCACACACAACGGCCACTGCTTCTGGCGCACGGACAACCTGGTCCTCAAACAGCTCAGAGAGGCACTGCCCCTGTCGCGTCTCTGTCGCAGCAGGTAGTGAGAAGATCATGTCTTGCTCGGGCGAGTTGCCTTCAATATTCATCTTGCTGACTCCTTTTGTCTCTGAGATATCCAAGTTCTTGATGAATGCTGTGCCAGACCCTGTAACGCTAACTAGCGGTCAGTCAGGCCACTGGCTCCTCTTCCAGTTTATCCAGGCAAGCCACCAAGTGCTCAGCCAAAACTCGGACATGCGGTTCGGTGAGTAGCGTGATATGTTCGCCCGGAACGGTATGAAACTCTATCGGTTCAGGAGAAAGCGCGGCCCAACCATGGGCAGGATCGCGTAACAACTCCGCCAACTCCCCACGATACTCCGCCGCACTCACCGGGCTGGTCCGGAAGAGAGTCGTGCGCCCCGCATAGACCTGGGGCACATAACTCATGGTGGCTCGTCCATTGGCCCGGGCCACTTGCAACAGACCGCGAATCACCGAAACGCCAGCCGTGGCCGGCACAAATTTGATCCGTTTTAGCCGTTCCAGTAGGTAGTTCAATTGCTCGTCTGATCCAAGTTCGCGCAGCTCAGCGCAAGATACAGCCAGCTCCTTCCCCAAGAAGCGTTCGATCACCTGAGCGATCCCTACGAGCAGTTCAACGTCATCGCTTTCGAAATCCTCAGGTGCACTGAGCGGCAGCGAGGGATCAAGTAAGGCCAGCAAAGCCACTTGCTCGTCCTGCTTTTGCAGTTGACAGGCCATCTCAAAGGCCACCAAACCGCCCATGGAATATCCGCCTAGCAGATACGGGCCGGTTGGTTGAACGTGACGTATCGCCTCGAGGTAGCAAGCGGCCATGTCCTCGATGCGGGTATGAGGCACCTGTTCTCCGTCAAGACCTCGCGCTTGTAGTCCGTAAAACGGCTGGTCCGGACCTAAATGGCGCGCCAAATCTGTGTAACACAAGGCAATTCCGGAGGCTGGATGGACACAGAAGAACGGCCGCTTTGAACCAGCCGGCTGAAGCGCCACTAAGGGAGACCAGCCCAAAGAATCAGCTTGCTCGCGCAGCGTATGAGCAACATACTCGATCGTTGCGGCCTCGAAGAAAAGGGACAGTGCCAGATTCCGCCCGAACCGCTTGCGCAACCGAGCCATCAATTGGACGGCCAGTAGGGAATTGCCGCCGAGGTGGAAAAAGTTGTCTGTCACTCCGATGGGATGCACATCCAAGAGCTCTTCCCACATCTGCACGAGTTCAAGATCCAAGGCATCACGCGGTGGCACGAAATCTCTTTGTAGGCCAAGTCTGACCTCGCCAAGTCCAACCTGATTGGGCATAGGCAACGCCCGGCGGTCCACTTTCCCACTTGGCGTCAACGGCAGCCCTTCGGCCATTATCACAAACGCCGCAGGCAGCATGTAATCCGGTAAGGTCCGCCTGAGCCAGTCCCGCAACTCGTTCACGCTAGGCTGGGCACTAGGCTGAACAACAAGGTAGGCCACCAGCCGGGTGTCACCTGGGATGTCTTCGCGGGCCAGGACGACTGCCTCCCGAATCTCGGGCAAAGCAGCTAGGGTGACTTCGATCTCGTCCAGTTCGATGCGGAAGCCACGCAACT
>JAUQXC010000910.1 GCA_030834825.1 Thermoflexales bacterium | reverse complement strand
CCCTGTTGTCCGGCCTGTTCTGCGTGACGACGCGCAACATGTTCCACGCGGCCCTCTACCTGGTGATCAGCCTGTTTGGTGTGGCCGCGACGTTTGCCATGTTGGAGGCGAGTTTCCTGGCGGCGGCGCAGCTGATCGTGTACGTGGGCGCGATCGCCATCCTCATCATCTTTGCGGTCATGCTGACGCGCGGTGGCGCGGGATCGCTGCCGGCCAAGCGCACGTTTAACACCCAGGCCGGGTTGGCGGCGGTCGTCACCGTGGTGATGTTGTTCATCCTGCTGCGCATCGTGCCGTTTTTCAATTACCCGGTGCAGGAGGCCGCCGTGCCGGGGGATCTTCTGACGCAGTTGGGGCACGCGCTGGTCGGCGATTTTGTGCTGCCGTTTGAGGTCGCCTCAGTGCTGCTGCTGGCGGCGCTCGTCGGCGCGATCTACATTGCACGTGAACGCCACAAAGGCGAGGTGGGGGGCTAGCCGCTATGACCATTCCTTTGAGCTGGTATCTCGTCGTCGCGGCCGTCTTGTTTTGCATCGGCATTTATGGGGTGTTGGCCCGGCGCAATGCCGTGGGGATTTTGATGGGCGTGGAGTTGATGCTGAACGCCGTCAACATCAACCTCGTGGCATTCTGGCGCTATCTCAATCCCACCGACGCAGCCGGGCAGGTCTTTGCCTTGTTCGTGCTGGTGGTCGCCGCGGCCGAGGCGGTGGTCGGTCTGGCGTTGATCATCAGCGTGTACCGCAATCGCACGAGCATTGATGCGGAGAATATCAATCTCTTGAAGCAGTAAATTGCGTATTACGCCTTACAGTTTGACGAAAGTATTGCGTACTGCGTAACGAGTAAGGGCACTCTTTTATGGATCAACAAACCCTTGTCTACTTTGTCTGGGCCATCCCGCTGCTGCCGCTACTGGCGTTCTTTGCGATCATGCTGTTCGCGCGCGGGCGCGACCGGTTGAGCCACACCATCGCGATCGGGGCGATGGTGATCTCGCTGGTGCTGGCGCAGATCGTCTTCTGGAATGCCGTCGCCCAGGGCGGCGCGCATGAGGTCGCGCAGCCGGCTGCGGCCGAAGGTGAACATGCCGCCGCGGAAGGCGAGCATGGCAGTGCGGCCTTCATTCACGATTCCCATGACTGGCTGCCGCAAGGCGCGCCCGAGAATGCGCTGAAGATGGGCGTGCTGGTCGATCCCCTGACGGCAGCAATGCTATTCATGGTGCCCATCGCCTGCCTGATGATCATTTTCTATAGCGTGGGTTACAGTAACTTCAACAAGAAACCCGATGCGCACGACCAGCCCGGCTTCCCGCCACATAAGGGCCGCGAGCCAATGTACAGCCGCTTCTTTGCGTTCCTCTCGCTGTTTGCGGGCGCGATGCTGACGCTGGTGGTGGCTGACAACTTACTGCTGCTCTTCATCGGCTGGGAAATCATGGGCTTGTGCTCGTATTTGCTGATCGGGTTCTGGTATGCGCGCACGTACCCCGATCCCAACAAGATCACGCCGCGCGGCGCAGCCGTCAAGGCCTTCATGACCACGCGCGTGGCCGATGTGTTCATGCTGTTGGGCATCGCTTTTCTGTACTCGGCCACCGGCACGCTGTCTTTCACCGAGATCTTCACGCAGCAGACGACGTCGCAACTGGCGGCGGTGTTGTTCCTGGGTTTTCCGGCTGCGCAGGTTATTTATCTGCTGTTGTTCATCGGCACCATCGGCAAGAGCGCGCAGTTCCCGCTGCACACCTGGTTGCCCGACGCGATGGAAGGCCCCACGCCCGTTTCGGCCATGATTCACGCCGCCGCGATGGTCAGCGCCGGTGTTTACATGATCATTCGCATGTTCCCGCTTTTAGCGGGTACTGCGCCGCATGGCGAGTTGATCACGTTCACGCCCATGATCGTCATCGGGACGTTTACGGCGTTGTTTGCCGCCACGATCGCTTTTACGCAGCGCGACGTGAAGAAGGTGCTGGCCTACTCGACGATCTCGCAGTTGGGCTTTATGGTCTCGGCGCTGGGCATGGGCGCGTGGGTAGCGGCGCTCTTCCACCTGATCACCCATGCCTTCTTCAAGGCGTTGTTGTTCATGGGTTCCGGTTCGATCATTCATGGCGTGGAGCATGGTCTGCACGCCGCCGGACACGGTGCCGTGGCACACAGTGCGCATGGGCCTGATGATCACGCAGCGGCCGCGGCACACGTTGAAACAGAACATGCTGAAGAAGCGCACGCGGGTCACGGTCACGACGATGCCGATCCCCAGGAACCCGAGCTCGATCCGCAGGATATGTTCAACATGGGCGGCCTGCGCAAGAAGATGCCGGTCACGTTCTGGACCTTCTTGATTGGTGGTTTGTCGCTGGCGGGTTTCCCCTTGTTTTTTGCCGGCTTCTGGTCAAAGGATGAAATTCTGGGCCATGCCTATCACTACCCGCAATTCCAGTTGGTCTTCTGGGTGCTGGTCTTTACGGCTTTCCTGACGGCGTTCTACACCATGCGCCAGATTGCGTTGACATTCTGGGGCAAGCCGCGCACCGAGGCTGCCGAGCACGCGCACGAATCGCATTGGACGATGCTGCTGCCGTTGATCATTTTGGCGGTCTTTGCCATCATCGCAGGCGTGGTTGGAATTAAAAGCGATGTGCCCGTAGCGGGTTTAATCGTCTATGGCCCATTTGCGCAACCCGGCTCGACATTTGAGCATCTGGTCGAGCCGACCATTGCCAACGTTATTGAGTTGGAGAAGCTGCCGTTCGTACTTTCCCCAATGGCGATCGCCATTGCCGGATCGCTTTTGGGGCTATTCCTGGGCTGGTTGGTCTATGGCCGCAAGCCGTTGGCCGTCGGTCAACCCGATCCGCTGGAGGCGCCTTTAGGCGGGTTGTATGTTCTTTTCAAGAACAAGTACTTCATTGACGAAATCTACAATTTCGTCTTCGTGCAGCCGGTCAAACGTTTCGCCGCGTGGATGGGCGATGTCTTTGATCGGAAGGGCATCGACGGCGTGCTGCACGGCATCGCCCATGGCGCACTGCGGCTCTCGCACGCTTTCCGCAGCTTTGATACCAAGGTGGTCAATGGCGGCGCTGATGGCCTGGCCGCCAGCATCAAGTCGGCCGGCCATTGGCTGCGCGACATTCAGACGGGTCGCGTCCAGAACTATCTGCTGTTGGCGTTGGTGAGTGTAGTGTTGTTGATCGCATTGTACATTACGCTGTTTTCGTAATGCGTAATGAAGTATGGCGTAAGGTGTCGCTTACGCATTACGGAGTACGCAATACTGCAGTAAGTCCTTGAGGAATTTCGTATGGATTCAAATCAATTAGTCCTTCTGCTGATTCTCTTCTCGCCGTTAATCGCCGGCGTGTTGGTGTTGCTCATCGGGCAGTTGGGCGACGGCGCGGCCAAGTGGAGCGCGTTGATCTTTAGCCTGGTGCCGCTGGCGCTGACGATCTACTTGTGGGTGGCCTATCAGGGCGCGCCGGCTGACCCGAACGGTTTCAAGTTCGTATTCTCAGTGCCGTGGTTGCCGCAGATGTCCAGCAGCTTTACCATCGGCATTGATGGGATCAGCCTGGCGATGATCCTGCTCACGGCCATCCTCACGCCGCTGGGCATCCTCATCTCATTCAGGATCACCGATCGGCTGCCGTTGTTCATGGCTCTGCTGCTGGGTTTAACGACGGGCATGTTCGGCGTGTTCATGGCGCTGGACCTGGTGATCTTCTTCATCTTTTGGGAAATCGGCCTCGTCCCGATGTACTTCCTGATCAATCAATGGGGCAGCGCCAATCGGCAATATGCCTCGCTCAAGTTCTTCATTTACACCATGGCCGGCTCGATCGGGCTGCTGCTTTCAATCCAATTCATTTGGTCGGCGTTGGGCACCTATAGCATTCCACAAATTGCCGGGCAATGGTCAACCTATGCCGGTCCCGGTGTGCTAGGTCTGCCGATTGAAACGGTGAAAAACATTACCTTCTGGCTGTTCGTCATCGCTTTTGCCATCAAAGTGCCGGTGTGGCCCTTCCACACGTGGCTGCCCGATGCGCATACGGAAGCGCCTACCGCCGGATCGATGATCCTGGCGGGCGTGCTGTTGAAGTTGGGCGCGTTCGGTTTCCTGCGATTGGTGCTGCCCTTCTTCCCGCAGCAGTCTGCCCAGTTTGCGGTGATCCTGGCTTTGCTGGCCTTGGCCGGCATCATCTTCACGGCCCTGGCTGCATTCGGGCAGAACGACTTCAAACGGCTGGTCGCTTATTCATCGGTCAACCACATGGGCTTTGTGGTGCTGGGCATCGCGACGGCCGCCGCCGCACGAGGCAACGCTGCGTACCAGCAATCCGCCATCATCGCCACGAATGGCGCAGTGCTGCAGATGTTCGCGCATGGTCTATCCGCGGCGGCGATGTTTGCGCTGGTGGGCGTGGTCTATGAACGGGCGCACACGCGCGATCTGAATCAACTGGGCGGCTTGTGGAAAGTCATGCCGATCTATGGCGGCATCCTGGTTTTCAGCGCCATGGCGAACCTGGGCCTGCCCGGCCTGGCCGGTTTCCCGGCCGAGTTTCAGGTGGTGAGCGGTTCCTGGCCGGTGTTTACCCTGACCACGGCCTTGTCGATGATGGGTTTGTTGCTGACCGGCGCGTACATCTTGAAAGCGATCCAGAAGGTGTTGCACGGTCCGGTGAATCGCGAGCTGCTCCATCATGCCGAGATGCCGGACATCAATCGGCGGGAGATCATCGCGTTAGCGCCGCTGCTGGTGTTGATGCTGGCCGTCGGGGTGTATCCGATGTGGCTGATGACGGTCATCAATGACGGGGTCGTCAATCTGTTGAGGATCGCCGGCGGTTAAGCGCGCACTGTATTTGAGGCTCAAACTATCCCACCCCGCCATGCGGCGGAGGCGCGCTGGGCGAGTGTGGCACAGACGGGGACACTTGCACCCACTGCGCGGGTGCAGTGCGGTGTTATTTCATCCCACCACGCCATGCGGCCCACCGCCGCATGGCGGCGGGTATGGGCACAGACGGGGATTATTTCATGGACTTTAATTCGTTGTTGTTGACGCTCATCGTCTTTGCGCCGGTCACGGCGGCCGTCATCATTTTCCTGACGCCCAAAGACAAGACCCTCTTCGTGCGCATCATCGCGGCGACGGCGACCGGCCTGACGCTGATCCTGTCGATCGTCGCGTTTGTGTTGTACGACCGGGCGGCCGGGGCAGCGCAATACCAGTTCCAGGGGATTGCGCCCTGGGTGCCGTCACTGGGCATCAGCTATCATGTGGGTGTGGACGGCATTGGCCTGACGATGGTGCTGTTGACGGGCATCGTCGGCTTCATGGGCGTGCTCATCTCGTGGAACATCAAGGATCGCCCGCGTGAATTCTTTGCGTTCTTCATGCTGCTGGTGGCGGGCGTCTTCGGCGTCTTCGTCTCGCTGGACTTGTTCCTGCTGATCTTCTTCTACGAACTGTCGATCTTCCCGATGTACATCCTCATCGCCACGTGGGGTTCGACGCGCAAAGAATACGCGGCGATGAAGTTGACGCTGTATCTGCTGATCGGTTCGATCATTGCGCTGGTCGGCGTGCTGGCCGTGTACTTCTCGGCGCAGTTCCCGGCGGGCGTGCTGCCCGAAGGCGCGACGCGCACCTTCGATCTGCTGCTGCTGCAACAGTCCAACATCCCGATCGAAGTACAGCGCATCTGGTTCCTGCCGATCTTCATCGGCTTCGGCGTCCTGGCCGGCATCTGGCCGTTCCACAATTGGTCGCCCGATGGTCACGTGGCGGCCCCCACCGCCGTCTCGATGATCCACGCCGGTGTCTTGATGAAGTTGGGCGCCTTTGCCGCCATCATCGCCATGCGCCTGCTGCCGGATGCGGCCCGCGAACAAATGCCCTGGGTGATTCTGCTGGTGACGGTCAATGTGGTCTACGGCGCGGCGATTGCCATGGTGCAGAAAGATTTCAAGTACGTCATCGGCTTCTCATCGGTCAGCCATATGGGCCTGGTCACGATGGGTTTCGCGACGATGAATCAGGTGGGCCTGAACGGCGCGGTACTGCAAATGTGGAGCCACGGCATCATGACGGCCTGCTTCTTCGCCGTGGTCGGCCTGATCTACGATCGAGCGCACACCCGCCAGATCAACGAACTCAGCGGCTGGGCGCGCTATTTTCCGCTGGCGACCGTGGCCTTCATCATCGGTGGTCTGGTCAGCATGGGTATGCCGGGCCTCAGTGGTTTTGTGGCCGAGTTTCAGATCTTCATGGGCCTGTGGCAGGGCCCCTTCTTCGGACAAATCTGGTATTACCCGATCATTGCCATCCTGGCGATCTGGGGCGTGATTCTGACGGCGGCCTACGTGTTGCGCATCGTGCAGCAGGTCTTCTTCGGCGAATGGGATCCGCACAAGTGGCACGATCTGCGCCCTTCGAACTTCGGCGACAAGCTGGCGCTGATCACCTTCTCGGTGTTGATGATCGTCGTCGGTCTGGCGCCTGCGTTGCTGTTGGGGACGATCGAGTTGGGCACCAAGCCGCTGTTGGCGTTGTTGGGTGGAGGCTAATCCCGCATGACTGGCGAACAACTTTTGCAGGGCCTCTGGGCCATTCTTCCTGAAATTGTCTTGCTACTGTTGGGCATCCTGGTGATCACGATCGATCTGATTAAACCCGGCCAGCGGAAAGGGCGCACTTTCGGTGCGCTAACCATCGGCGGGGCGCTGGTCACGACGTTGATCATCATCTATCAGGCGATCAATCAACCGCCCGAGCCGGTGCTGGCCTTCGCGGGCATGGTGCGCATCGATCTGTTTGTGCAGATGTTCCGCCTGATGTTCAGCGTGGCGCTGCTGCTGGCGGCCTTGATCTCGCTTGACGTGAAAGGCGTGAAGACCAACGGCGAATTCTACGGCCTGCTGATCTTCAGCACGGTGGGCATGGGCTTCATGGCGGCGTCCAACAACATCGTGATGTTGTACGTGGGCCTGGAAACAACCAGCATCGCGCTGTATATGCTGGCGGGCTTTATTCGCGAATCGACCGTTTCGACCGAAGCGGGTATGAAGTATTTCTTGTTTGGCGCCTTCACTTCGACGATTTTGCTGTACGGCCTGAGCCTGCTGTTTGGCTTCACGGGCGGCAAGACCGGTTATGCCGAGATAGCTGCAACCCTACAACAGCTGGCTGCTCAACAAGAGACCTTGCCGTTGATGGTGGCGCTGGTTTTGATCGCGGTGGGCTTTGGTTTCAAGGTCGCAGCAGTGCCGTTCCATATGTGGACGCCCGACGTGTATGAAGGTTCGCCCACGCCGATTACGGCCTTTATCTCCGTGGCGTCCAAAGCGGCAGGCTTTGCGGTCTTCATCCGCTTTTTCTTGATCGTGTTCGGGCCGCTGCAAGAGCAATGGATCGGTTTCGTGGCGCTCCTGGCGGCGGTGACGATGACGCTGGGCAACCTGGTCGCCATGCAGCAGCGCAACTTCAAACGTATGCTGGCTTACTCCTCGATCGCGCAAGCTGGTTACTTGTTGATCGGCGTAACGGCCGTAGGAGAGTTGGGCACGGCGGCAGTGTTGTTCTATCTGGCGACGTACGTGTTGACTAATATCGCGGCGTTCGCCGTGGCCGAAATCGCCACCAACGCCACGGGCAGCGAATTGATCAAAGATATGGCCGGTCTCAGCCGCCGCGCGCCGGGCATCGCCTTTGCGCTGCTGGCGGCGATGCTGTCGCTGGCCGGCGTGCCGCCGTTGGCCGGTTTCTTTGGCAAGTTTTACGTCTTCCAGGCCGCGATCGGTTACACCAATCCGACGGGACAAAACTCGTTGGTGTGGCTGGCCATCCTGGGCGTGTTGAACAGCATCGTGGCGCTGTACTACTACCTGATGGTCTTGAAGGTCACGTATGTCGATCGGGCGGAGGGCGAAGACGTGCCGCTCACGACCAGCGGCGGATTCAAGTTGGCGTTAGCGACGACCGTGGCAGGCATGATTTTCTTCGGCATCTTTGCCACGCCGTTGTATACGTTATCAACCTTGGCCGCCCAGGCTGTGCGCTAGAGCGGTTTCCTAAGTGGAGTCGAGGCTTCAGCCGGAGTCCGCCTACGCCTGGCGGCCCGCCGTCGTGAAGCGACGGGCACGGGCAAGGCTCGATTCCAAATGGCGTAAACAAAACGGGATTTGCTCTAATCTCAAGAAATCGGATTTCTCTGGCCTTGTGGCGCGAAATGTTTGTGGGTCTGGAGCGCGGAGCGCCAATCCAATTTAGGTGCAGAAATCTGATTTCTGTCCGTTCGTGCGAATTTTTACATTGACGAATCGCATCTCGTGTGCTACCATCAAGTCATGAGAGCGCGCTCCACTATGTGAGCGCGCCTGTGTTGTCCGATGAGCGAAAATAAGCCACCTCAGCCAACCGGCACGGAAGTTGTCACCAAGACGCTGGCCCAGGGCAGTTTGGTCGGGGTACAGGCCGGCTGTGTGAGTGTGCTGGTGGTCATTGCAGCGCTGGTGGCGGGGATGCTGCTCGATCGGCTCATCGGTTCCCAGTACATCTTCACACTCGGCTTGCTCTTGCTGAGTGTCCCGGTTAGCCTCGGGGCGATGGTGTACAGCGTTTTGCGCAGCACGCAAGCCATGCGCGCGCAGTCCACACCTCAATTGACCAAGAAGGAGGACAGTCTTGAAGAGACTCATTAAGTGGCTCGTCTTTATCGGGCTGGTCGTATTTGCCTGTGCCTGGATGGGTAGCCCGTTCGTCAACTACGGCAAATTCCCCGCCATCAGGCTACCGTCAGAGACCGTGTTTATGCTGGGACCCTTGACGGTAACCAATACCCTCATCACCACTGTCATCGCCGATATTGCGCTGCTGACTTTTGCCTTCGTGGCAACGCGCAAGGTGCGCAAGGGCACACCCGACGCCGAAATTCCACGTGGCGCACAGAATATCTTTGAACTGCTGATCGATATGCTCTACAGCCTCAGCAAGAGCGTGGCAGGTTCCAAGGCACTGAAGATTTTCCCCTGGATGGCCACCATCTTCCTGTTTGTGCTGTTCGCCAACTGGACGGAACTGTTTCCCGGCATTGAAAGCATTGGTGCGCTCGAGAAGGCCCACGAGGGTACAGGTTATCCGAAAGTGGAATTGATCCCTGGCTTTCTTTATACGATCGATCAGGAAAAGGGTAAGGAGATCGTCGTCCCTGCTGAAGAACATTCTGAGGCGAGCGAATCTGCGCCAGCTACCACGGAAAGCCACGCGACCGAGGGGGAGAGCGCGGAACATCCCGAAGCCTATCACGTGCTGCCCTTCTTCCGTACCCCAACCAGCGACATTAACACGACGCTAGCTTTGGCTTTGATTACCATGTTCATGGTACAGGTCTTTGGCGTGCGCGCGCTGGGTGGCCGCTATTTCTATAAGTTCGTGAACATTCCCGAAGCGAAACGCGGCGGATTGGGCTACATGATGTTCATCGTCGGCTTCCTGGAACTGATTTCGGAGGTTGCCCGCATCCTCTCGTTTACCTTCCGTCTTTTGGGCAATATCTTTGCGGGCGGCGTGCTGCTGTTGGTGATGGCCTACATCGTGCCGTTCTTCGTCCCCATGCCGTTCCTGGGGTTGGAGTTGTTCGTGGGCTTCATCCAGGCGCTGGTGTTTGCGATGTTGGCGCTGGTGTTCATGAATATGGCCATGCAGAGCCACGGCGATCACGGCGAGGAACATCATTAAACTCGGATTTCGACGTTGGTGCTGATAGCCAGGTGCCAACGCTGTGCAATCAAAATTAAATTCTCATGACCCCTTGAGGAGGATGGCAAACAATGGAACAGGCTTTGGTTGATGCGATTCGGTTTTTGGGCGCGGGTCTGGCAATCGGGCTGGGTGCGATCGGCCCGGGCATCGGCATCGGCATTCTGATGCAGGGCGCGCTGCAGGCCATGGGACGCAACCCCGATGCTTCGTCTAACATCCAGACGAACATGATCCTGGGCGTGGCCTTTGCCGAAGCGATCGCGATTTATGCACTCGTCGTCGCGCTGATCCTGATGTTCGTTGTTGGCGCTTAAGGGGAGGTGACGTGTGGAAGGGTTAGGCATTAACCTCACGCTACTCGTTGCGCAGATCTTCAACTTCACCCTGTTGCTCGTGATCTTGCGCGGAGTAGCTTACAAACCGATGATCAAGTTCCTCGACGGCCGGCGTGAGAAAATCGCCAAGGGCCTGGAGGATGCCCGCCGGGCTGAAGAGCGTCTGGCGAATATCGAGAAGGATTATCAGTCGCGCATGGATGCCGCTCGCGCTGACGCTCAGAAGATGGTGGCCGAGATGACGGCCAACGCCGAGAAGAACGCGGCGGCGATCGCGGCCAAGGCTAATGAAGACGTGGCCAAGATCAAAACCACCGCGCAGGAAGAGGCCGAGGCCGAGCGCAATAAGGCCCTGGCCGATCTGCGTTCGCAGGTGGTGACGTTGTCCATGGCGGCGGCCCACAAGCTGATTGGCGAGGCGATGGATGAGAAGCGCCAGCGGGCTTTGGTCGACGAATTCTTCAGCGGCGTGAAAGCGGGCAAAGTCGTCTTGCTTGAAGAGGGTGCCGGTGGGGCGGGCAAGGCCGAAGTGACCTCCGCGTTGCCGCTCTCAGCCGATGAGCAAGCGACCATCAAGGGCGATCTTACCGGGCGCGGGGCGAGTGAAGTCGCCTTCAAGGTCGATCCCAGGATTCTGGGTGGCCTGGTGGTGCGCATGGGTGATCGCGTGGTGGATGCGTCGGTGTCAGGGCAGCTGGAGTCATTGAAGCAAAGTCTAAGTTAGTTGGTGGTGGGTGGTCGTTAGTTGCTGGTACAACGCCGGGATCGGTGACGGTCTCGGCGTTTTTTGTTTTGCTGACTCTTCCGAGTCGGCGCTGAACAGAAGAAACCGGGTTTCTCCACGTTAAGCGTTCCATTCCATTGGAATGATAGAAACCCTGTTTCTACTTGCGGAGGTCTTATGCTCATTCGTCACGCGACTCAAAGCGATCTGGCTGAATGGCTGCGCCTGCGCTCAAGGTTGTGGCCTGATTGCCCGATGGAGGATCATCAGAGCGAGATACAAGAGCAGCTGAATGATCCGGCACACAACGCCGTGTTTGTTGTCGAGCAAACCATCGATCAGCTAGGCGGTTTTCTCGAAGCGTCCCTGCGGCCCTTCGTTGAAGACTGTCACACCAGTCCCGTC
>JAUQXC010000909.1 GCA_030834825.1 Thermoflexales bacterium | reverse complement strand
CGGTACACCGTGGAGGAGTTAATGGTCCGATCGAGCCGCCGTGCCCGGGCGGTAATATCGTCTGCCGTGAGATGCTCGTGCGAGCGATCGATCACGTCCAGGATGATCTGGCGCTGTTCAGTCATGCGCCCGCCCTCGGCGGTGATGGTTTGTCTGGCTTGATCGGCGAACTGGGCCATACGCGTATCCTTATTGCAATTGACTTGCAACAAGGATACGCCCGGAGGACACTTCCGGGGAGTGACAACCGTCACCCCTAAGACCAACGGTTGTCATGGAATTGTCTCATGAGTAACAAGTGATGCATAAACGGCCACGTGCCTTGTTACTCGCTAGCACCAAACGCTTTTTAGGTCTTGAGGCTGCAGTCTAATCCGCTAACACGTACCCCGCCGCAAGCTCCCCGCCCGGCTGCTGGCGCGCGAAGCCCGCCACATCCAAACGCCGCACCAAGGTAATACACACAGCCAGTCCCATCGCTTCCAGCAGGAAAACGCTGCTGTAAGCGACCGCCGGCGAGCCGGTTAAAGCTAGGCCTATATCGCGCACGATGCCGCCCAAGCCAATGCCCACGCCGCGCGATACCAGTTGGATCATCGTCCAGAGGCCCAGATAGACGCCGGCCTCTTTCTCGGTCGTCATCGCCATCAACAGACTGACACCGCCGATGGTATACACCCCGAAGCCCGCGCCAAACACCAACAACGCCGGAATGATCAACCAGCGGAGGGTGGCCAATCCACCCAGAGCCAACAGCACTAACCCCACGACCATCACGCTCAGACCAATCACAGCAGGACGTGTTTGCTGTTCAGGTCGTTGCCGGCGTGTGACGCCAGCCGTAATGATCATCAGCAGCAGGACGCCGGTCCCAAAGTAAGCGCTAAAACGTGTGGTCTGTTCCACATTCATGGCAAAGACATCACCGCCGAAAGGTTCCAACACGGCGTCCTGGGCAAATGACGCGATGGCGCCCAACGACAAGAAGATCGCAAAGCGCCGTGCGCGCCGATCGGCCCACAGGCGCTTCAACAGCTGCCCCAGCGGCGGTCGCTTGACGTGCTGATCGATTTCGCTCACCGTCACGGTGCGATCTTCGCGAAAGATCGCGAAGAACCAGAAGAGCGCGGCCGCCAGGCCTGTCAAGATCGCCAGAGTTTGAAACTGCTCCGGCGAATACGTGGGCAGCAAGCGACCAAACACAATAGGCGAAATGGCAAAGCCCAGCAACAGCAGCGTCTGCGCGATGCTCATCGCCAGGCCGCGTTTGGCGACCGGGGTCCGATCGTGAATCAGCGCCAGGAACGGCCCGCCCGAGATCGCGGTGCCCGCTCCATAGGCGATGAAGATCAATAGGGCCAGCACCCACCCCATCGAATTGCCCAGATCCACGGAGAGCTGCGACAAGCTGATCGGCAGCAGAAATACCGCCAGCAGCATCAACGCGCGGCCCAGCCAGATGTAAGGGGTGCGGCGCAAGCCACCCATGGGCCGGGTATCGGATCGGTAGCCTGCCCAGATGGACAACGGCGCGAGCAAGTAACGTAGCGCCAGCAAGATCGAGACTGGTGTCGCCCCGGCGCCCAGATCAGTGATCATCACACGATTCCACACCGACGCGGTGAGAATATCCACCAGCGCTGAGCCCAGATTGAATGAACCTATTTTCAACGAACGACGGAGGCTAAAGTGAGAAGAATTTGATTGGGTCATGGACGTTGCCGAGATAAACCGTGAAAGGACAGCTTACGCTTCACTCCAGCCACACCGTGCGATCTTCAAACGAGGGCCGCGCCACGGGCAGGAGATCGCTTTGCGGATAGCCGAGATAGATAAAACCGATCAAATGTTGATCGGCTTCCCAGCCGAATAATTCCTTGATGGCGGGATCAGTGGCTGAAGGGCCGGTGCGCCACATCGCGCCGAGGCCCAGCGCGTGCGCGGCCAGCAGCATATTCTGCACGGCGGCGGCGGTCGCACAGACATTTTCGATCTCTTTCGCTTTGGTCAGCCCGGGTTTATCGACAGCCACGGCAATGACCACGGGCGCGCGCAGCGGCTTGGCGCGATCTTTCTGCAGCTCTTCTTCAGTCGCATCCGGCTTGCTCGCCTTCGTCGATTGAGCCATCACTTCGCCCAGCTTTTCGCGGCCCACGCCCGTCACCACGACGAAACGCCACGGACGCACGCGGTAGTGATTGGGCGCTTGTACGGCAGCGGCCAAGGTTTTTTCGATCAACTCGCGGGGCACCGGATCGGGCTTGACGTGCCCAATCGAGTGACGCGTATGGATCGCTTCAAAAACGTCCATGAGCTTCCTCTGGCAGACAAAAAATGTGGCAGGGTTGCCCCTGCCACGATCATTGTATCACGTAACGGCACGACCGTCGCGTCAGCTTCGGCTTAGATCGATTTCCGCTTTGATTTACACCAACGCCCGTTCAGGCGGCCGCCACCGACTTTGCAGCCGACTGGCGATTGAAGAAGCGCGCCAAGCCCCACACAACGACAAAGTAGCCGAGGTAGCCCAGCATCTCGGTCAACGAGGGATTGCCGTTGTAACCAAATAACGCTTTCAGGAATTGGCCCGCCGTCGTGGTTTCCGGTACGATCGGGTTGAGGTCATATACGTGTTCAGTGATGGCGGGGATCCAACCTAGTTCGTTGAACTCATGTATCGCATGTCCCACCAGTCCGGCCGCAAAGAGAATCAGCAGGATGCTGGTGAACTGGAAGAAGCGGCGCAAGTTGAGTTTGATCGCCGATTCATACAGCAGCCATCCGATCACGGCTGCCGCGATTAACCCCAGCACTCCCCCCAGCCAGCCCAGAATCGGAGCTTCGCCACCCACGGCGGGCGCAGAGAAATTTACCGCCGTCAGGAACAGTGCCAGTTCAATGCCTTCGCGCAGCACGGCGAAGAACGCCACCGAAAACAACGCCAGGGTCTGTCCGCCCGATAACGCTTCGCGCACGTCCGCTTCCAGGCCTTTCTGAATCTGGCGGCCCTGTTTCTGCATCCAAAAGATCATCCACGTCAACACAGCGGCCGCAAACAACATGGTAACACCTTCAAACACCTGCTCGGCGGCGCCCTCAAATTCCGCACCGACCACACCCAGGATGATCGCGGCCGCAACGCTGAGCAACGCGGCCACCCCCACGCCCAACCAGACCACCGGTACCCGATCATAGCGATTCATCTTCCTCAGCATCCCCAGCACAATGCTGATGATTAACGCCGCTTCAAGACCCTCGCGCAAAGCGAGGAGGAATCCCGCCAACATAGTCTTGTCTCCCTGAGCAAAATTAGGTTATACTAACCCTTGGTAAAGCATTCTAGAAAGTCGGTAACGATTTGTCAACGGCGAGGGCCTCGTGTTAGGCGTCAAGCCAAGCGCCTAATCCACCTCAGAGAGAATGCTTGTTACGTCCTACTCATTTTGCCTAATCTCGGATTGAGGTGTTACCTATGACGGCACAATTCCCGGATGAATTCTTGCTGGAGGGTCAGGCCTACACGTTGGCCGGCATTAACGGCGGCCCGTTGTTCGATCCGCAGACCGTAGGCCTGAATCCGCTGCCTACTTGCACGGCGTGCTGGCGTGGCTATGTCTGCATTTATAGTCTGGATCACGATCAATTCATCCTGACTGAACTTCAAGTAGCGCATGGCAAACTGGTTGCAGGCTCGCGGCCGTTCGAGTTGGAGCCTGGCCCGATCATCAACGGCGTCGCGCCGCAGCCGCACCCCGACTCCAACTCGGTCTTCAATAACCTCTATCAAAACTTGAACCTGCCAATCCCCTTCGACGGCGGCCTCTTATTAGCCGATGGGTTTATTCGCGAGCTGTACGTGCATATGGGGTTCCATCCTGCCTGGAAGTACCGCACCGTGATTGAACTGATCTTCGAGACGGGACGGCTACACGAACAGCGCAACGTCAGTGACGAAGTAGCGCTGCTGCGTGAAAAGATGACGAGTCAGCCTATGGAACCGGGAACCAAAGCCGATCGGTCAGATATTGAAGCCTGGGTCGAAGCGACCTTCAGGCGTAATTACTTCTTGCCGCACGTGCGGCATCACTGAGCAACATTTGACGCGGGGGAACATGACAATCGATTACAAGCTCACGGAGACGTACGAGAATTATCTGGAAGCGATTTACAACATGCGCGACGAAGCGTCTGCGACGGGACAGAAGATCATCAATGCCCGGTTGGCCGATCGGTTGGGGGTGAAACCGCCCACGGTCTCGCAGACTCTGCAACGCATGGCGCGCGACGGGCTGGTGAAGATCGACGGCGAAATCACGTTGACCAAACAGGGCAACGAAGTTGCCGAGGCCTCCATCCGGCGGCACCGCATCATCGAGCGTTTCATGTCCGACATTTTGGGCATCGAATGGGCCGTGGCGCATCGTGAAGCCGAGCGGCTGCAACACGCCATCTCGCCGCTGATCGAAGACAAGATGCTGGCCGCCCTGGGACATCCCACTGCCTGCCCGCATGGCAACCCGATCCCCGGCATGATGACGACCAAATTGCCGGCGGACGCCATCACGCTCGACAATACCCAGACGAACCAAAGCGTAGAGATTCTGCGCATCACCGAAGAGGGCGAACGTGATCCGCGGCTGCTGGACTATCTGCAAAAGCAGGACTTGATCCCCGGCACGTGCATCACCGTACAGGAAGTCGTAGAGTATACTGGCGTGGTGACCTTCAAGAAAGGTGACAAAACCATCGCGCTAGGCCTTAAGGCCGCGCGCACGATCTGGGTGAAACCGACATGAAAATTGTCATCGTCGACGACCAGACCGGCGCGATCTTGTTCATGGGCTCGATCGTCGATCCGCAAGCCGCTTGAAGGATACCCGTCAGAGGAACTGGATCTGCCATCTGCGCATCGCAGAACTACGGTTGATCTGGACGCCACTCTTCTCCAACACCACCCCCTCTCTACGGGGATGACCAGACCTGCGGAGCGGCACCCGGTCTAACCCACGCTTGAGCGCTCAGGGAAGATAAGTCTGGAGGCTCTGTAAAAGCCGATCGGCTTCGTCGCGATCCGTCGGAGCACTGATCAAAGTGCGCCCATCATGCAGTTGAATCACCAGATAACGGCGTGTCCAGCGCAGCCGGATGATGGGCAAGCGTTCTTCGGCAACGGTCAGGGTGGCGATTTCAGATGGCGCCAGATCAACCCTGCGCGCCGGCAAAGCGTAGGACACAGTCCAGATCGCATCGGGCTGAATGGTCAGTGTGTAAAACGGTTGCCAAAACAAGTACCAGTAAAATATGCCCAAGAGCACGAGACTGATGAGACTGGCACTGCCCCACGTCTCCCACGCCAGCCGCCAGCCGCGAAAGCGCCGCCGATAGGAATCGCGCCGCCGCAAGAGGCTCACCCACAACAAGATCACGACGCTGACCGGAATCAGCAGTGCGAGCAGCGACGTCGTCAGGGAACCAATCGAAAAGAGCATCCTGCGCCAAGGGATCAGGTCCGGCGGGAGTAACGTTCAACCGTCGCCCAATAGGAGATCAGCGAATCTTCCGATCCATTCTGAAATCGTTTTTTTACCTTCTCCAGAGGAAAGACCGCTTGAATTTGACCAAGGCCGTTAATCTCTGGCTTGCCCTCCACACTCCAGCGACCCCCGAGCAACCGGACAATCACCTCACCCACGTAACAGCCCAACCCTATGATCAAGCTATCTCCAACATACCTCGAGCCGGGCGGATCGAAGGTCTGGGCGATGAACTGTTCTAATGCCTGGATACTTTGTGCCGTGTAGTCGAGTGACAGCGCAGGCGCCAAGTCGTGCATGATCGAGACAAACGTCTGCGCTTCTTGTGAGAAGCGAAGGGGGTTGGCGTGGTCAGTTTGAACGTTCATGATCAACTGGAAGAATAATCAATGGAACAGATAGACGCGTTGATCGGATCCTCCGCCGATGCACAGCAGGCCATCCGCTAATGCCGGCGAGGTCCAGTTCGTGGTCGTGCCGATCGTGATCTGCCACAATTCTTGTCCCGTTTGGGCATCCCAGGCATTCAGTGTCCCATCGGAACACCCCCCATACACTACGCCAGCGGCCACGACAGGTGAGCTAAAGGAATGAGGCTCGGAACGACCGGTTCTGAACACCTGCCATTGTTCACGGCCCGTCGCCAGGTCCAGCGCACGCAAGTAGCCATCCTTGCCGCCCAGAAACACCGATCCAGCGGCAATGGCGGGTGAAGCATCAACCAGTGAGTGTCGGGTTTCGTAGGTCCAGTGGCTTTGACCGCTGTGCACATTGAGTGCGTAAAGCTTGGCATCACAACTTGCAAAACAGACCAGCTCCTCCGCCACCGCCGGTGTTCCCACCACCTCGCTCCCCGTGGGGAACGTCCAGGTGGCGTGGCCGGTTTCAATATCCACCGCGTAGAGCTGTCCATCGCGATTGCCGCACAACACTAAACCATGAGCCACCGCTGGAGATGAGTAAAAGCCTTGTTCGGCGCTGAAGCGCCAGCGTTCTTGTCCGGTCTGCGCATCCACGGCATGCAGATGACCGCCCCGCGTTCCAGCGCGCACACCGCCGCTGCCCACATAGACTACGCCTTCCACAATGGCCGGTGATGAAGCGATCGGTTGACCGAGATCGATGCGCCACTGTTCCTGGCCGGTCGCTAGCTTGATGGCATACAAGCGACCCTCTTCATTGCCCACGTACATCCATCCTTCGTCCAGCGCCGGAGAAGAGGAAGTGCCGCGTTTCATTTCGAACTTCCAGCGCAGCTGCCCTGAACTCAGCTCAAGCGCATACAGGTATCGAGCACGGCTGCCGAAACAAACCAAGTTCTCACTCACCACTGGTGAAGAAAATGCATTCCCCTCTACGGGAAACTGCCACTTGAGCTCTGCCCGCGGTGAGGGTCCGGCGGCTTTAAAGACGCCGTCGCGTAAAGCATTGGCACGAAACATACTGGTCATGGGTTGTCCTTATTTTTAACCTGATTCAGGATTTATTCTACCGTGCCTTCGGCGTAACATCAAACAAAACCTGACATCCCTGCTAAATCATGGGCCGGGATGTCAGGTTAAGGACGCCACGCGGGGCAGGCCGGTCAACCGTCGTTAGCGATAGCCATCCCCCAGGTTGATGATAAACTGGACATCGGGTGCATTGATGGCGGCCCAGTCGCGCATCCGCTGCCCCATCGACGCCGAACATTCGAACTGATACCCGTTGATCAAACCGGCATCGATCGCCGCTTGAGCTTTCTGAATTTGGTTCCAGATGTGCAGATCAAGATTCCCCTGAGCGCCGTGTTTAGCGTCAACAAAAATATTTCCTTGCAGGACGACGTCCCCTTCCAAGGCCTGGCGATCAAGCGGGCCTAAAATGGGAGAGCCGTCCGGGTTGAAACCCGTGATACGCTGAAAGTCCACATCAATCCGCTGCCCATAGCCCACCACATCTGAACCGTGGGCGACGGCGCGCTTAAGTTCATAGGCGTATCCAAAGTCGCCGCGGCTGAGCGCCTTTTCAATCGTATCGGTCAGGCCGGGTGCTGGCGGCGCATCCACGGCCGCCCGCGCCACGGCTTCAAGGGCGCCTTTATCGGCGATATAGTCATTGTTGAGCAGCCGGCGCGCTTCGTCAATTCCAAAGCGATCGGCCAGCTCGTCCATCGTGCGCAGCGCTCCTTCGCTGTCCAGACCACGCTGCGTCATGCGCACAATGTCGGCATCGTTGAAACCACGGCGGATCAGCTGATCGGCGGCGCCCTCGGTAATATTATCGATTTGTTGGACCACTTTGCGCATGGCGCTGGAGCCGATTTCGTCCAGGATGCGCGCCGCGGCCGCTAACCCCACTCGTTTCAAGATCGCTTCGATGATCAAACCGGTGAGCTGTTCGCCAATGTATTGTTGAGCTGAGACATCACCGCTGAGCAAATCACTTAAGTCGGCGACATCAAAGCCTAGCGACACCAGGTTACCGACAATCAAGGCGATGCCTGCCAGCTTCGTCAACAAAGTTGGTTCGGGCACGAGCAGCAGGGCGATGCCCGCCCACACACCCCATAGGTCAAGCCCCAAGTTGATGGCTAACCAGGCGTACGCGCCAATCGTCGTCAGGACATCCCACAGCGAACCACCGCTGATGGTGCTGACATTGCCGGCCAAGCCTCCGCTGATGAGATAACCGGCCGCACCCGTGGCCGGGTCAAGGACGAGGTAGCCGACACCCGACCAGTCATTCACTTGCAGTTCGCGTTCAGAGACAGTGACAATCTTGCCCTGGTTCAAGGCGGTGACGATGGCACTCTCCACAGCGGCGCTCAGCTGCAGCCGCGGCAGGATCAGATCTCTGTTCGTCGCATCAATCCGATAGACCGTGATCCCTCGCGCTAAAGCGAGAGAGAGCAAGCGGATCGTCGAGACCGCGCCGCGCCCCAGGTTCTCAAACAGCGAGTGCTCCAGCGCCGAACCAAAGTAACCGGTGACTTGCAGGAAGACGACCTCGTCGCGCGGATTGTCACGCAGCGAGAGCGCCGCAACCACATTCTGCTGGATGTCGAAGCCCATGCCCCCGCCGAGGGTTTGGACCGGAACACCTCCAAACCCATAACTGAACACCAAGCTTTGCATGGCTACACCGCCAGAGAGTGCGCGGAACCAGCGGACATGCCGCCCCCGGGCGCTCAACTCGCTGTAAGCATCCAGCTGATTAAAATAAGCCTGAAGTGACAGATGCAGCATTTCGCCGACGACCGGCTCGGCCATGTTCCCGGGCGCTTGGGGATCAGGGTTGCCGTCGGGCGTGGTCGGGAGCGCCGCTCGAGCTGCGGCCAAACGTTGCTGCGAGGCTTCGATCGCGCCGGCACTCGTGCGCCCATAGGCCAGCCCGATCGCCACGGTGTCACCCGCCGAAACAGAGTTCTGCACCGTGTTGCTACGGCCATTCGCGTCGGTGAACGTTAGACTGCGCGTTTGACGTGTGCCCATCAGCACGGCACTGCCGCGTGCGACTTCCGTGCCATTGAGCTGCAGTACGGGCACGAGATTGACGATCGGTGGGGTCGTGAGCAAGGTGCCGCCGTTGCTATCGATGATGGCTTGATCGGATGGCGTCGCCGCTACATACGAAACCGTAACGCGCTTGTTGGCTAAAGCCGGGAAACTGGCTTGATAGCTGAAAAGCGGACTGCCGAATTCCGTTTGCCAGGAGACGGTCAGCTTATCGCGCAGGGCGCTCGGCACTTCACCATAGCGCGTGATAGGTTCACCGGTCAGGATTGTCAGCGGCAACGTCAGGGGAAGCGTAGAGATCGTCTCCGTGACGATATAGGCGCCGCCCAGCAGATCGGCGTTGGTCAGATTTGGATTCGCATTGATGTAATCCAGGGTCGCCGACACCGCTTGTTGCAGTTTGAAATCGGCAAAGTCAGTATTGTAGTCGCTGATGCCGGGAAGATCAGGGGATGAAACCATCGGCACAGCCGACAGTGACTGAAGCACATCGCTGACAGCCAGGGAGCTGGAGGTCTGTACTTCGGTAATGTATTGCGTCGTGCTGAAACTCGTGACCACCGAGAGATCGATCGGCTCGGTGAAAGTAAATTGCTTGAAGCTAGCATCCAACGGAACCCACACACCGCCCGGATCGAGCTGCCGCCAACGCTGGACGACCCGGTTAACGTCGTCACGATCCACCGTCCCATCGCGATCGAAGTCGTAGCGTGGATCTGACGTGCCCAGCAACGCAGCGACACGTTGGATGTCGCCCACATCCACCACACCGTTGTAATTGAAATCGACTGAACGGCGTTCAGGATCGTAGACCTCGATCCAGACGTGCTGCTTAACCAGGAAGCCATCGGGTGTCAGCGCCACCGGCACGCCGCCTGTCGCCAGGATCGAGCCTGCGGTAGCGAGATCGGGCGCGTTACCTACCCAGTTTTGCGCGCGAGTTTCATCCACCGCCACGGTACCCTGGACGTAACGCACATAGAAGCCACTGGCACGCAGCAAAGCGATAGTCAGACTGGCAATATCCATGTCATTTCCACTACGCTCCCACAACGTCAGCAATGAGCCTTTGTGGCTGCCAAAATAAGGCTCAAAGGCGATATTGTTGCGAACGAAGGCGAAGATCGCCACCGGGTCATGGTTGAGCTCACTCGCCAGCGCTTGAATCTCCGGCGTCAGTGCAGCATCTTCTGTCGGTGCATAATCGGCATTCGTTGGCGGCGATTCCACCGCTTCAGGTGCTGACGCCATCGCCTGGCCAGACTTAACATCGGCACTCAACGCCGGGCGCATCCTGACTGACGCCGCTTGAGGCGCCGGCCGATTGGGCAGCAATTCAAAGTTCGGAGCCGGAGCAGCGGGCAATTCCGTACTAGCCTTCAACGCCACGCGGAACTCGGCGGCGGCGGTACTGGCCTCCTTCCGACCATCGGGGGCCACGACGATCAATTTGTCGTAGTAAGCCGTGAGTGCATTCAATTGACGCTGTTGATCCGCCAACAGCGCAGCCAATCGTTCCTCGCCTTCCTCCACCCCGCGCGCGCTCATCCGATCTTGAGTTGCCGCTAGAGTCAGCCGCTTTTGTTGTTCGGCCGCAAGCACTCTTTCCCAAGCACGTGTAACCCGATGGAGTGCGGCCTGGAAAGCACTTTCATCCGCTGACCGTTCAACGTCGTCGAGTGCCTGTAGCACTTCCTCAATCGGGCTGAGTGACACGGAGTCGGTTTGTTGTATCCGGGGCGCGGCATAAGCCGGCTTCACAAACAACATGGGCGGCAAGAGTTGCGCGATGAGACTCACGACCACAACAATGGACAGCCCTTTCAGTATCGAGGTGTGGATTCGTCGCATCGGTTTTTCTCCTTGAAACGGGTAATCAAAGTTCAAGTGTCAGCCAGGTTCGGTAACCAGCGTTCAAGATCAGCGCCGCCGCCGGGTCTAGTCGGTTCCGCAGATTGCGTACCCCAAGAACCGCGCCGAGATGCGGTCCTGGCCGGGAAGATGATAGCTGATCAAACGCACCTGCGCGAAATTGACGATATGGTACTTAACCTTCGTGCCGCCCTGACAATCGCCGCAATCAGTGCTCATGGCGAGGTCGTCAAGGCTATCTTTCGTATCCCCACACCCCTCCTCGAGGTATTCACCGCCCAATCTAGAATTGCCACGGTGACAAGGGTGATGAGATTTAACTTTGTCCCACACCGGAACGATGATGTCGATGGTTTTCAGCACATCGAGCGCCTCGCGGACCGATTGCGAGTTCGCCACGCCCGGTCGGCTACGCACCCAGTCCCCAATTGAGACAACGTGATCGGTCGGATCATAGGGGTTGATGTAAGTGTGGCTGTCACCCGGCGGCGTTAAGCTTTGAACGAGCGTTGGCACTCCTTGAGCGCCGGTCCAGGTCAACCAGCCGAAATTACCTTGCCGGGTGCCGTTGAGGATGTCGGTGACGATGCTGCCCACCGGAACTCCGGCGAGAGTCTTGGTATGCAGCCCGATCGGATAGAGATTGCACGTCAAGGCCGGGGAAATACCGACGGTGACCACCGCCGTATCCGTCCCACCCCGACCATCGCTGATGGTGTAGGTAAAGGCATCTATTCCGGCAAATCCGGAAGTAGGCGTGTAAGTAATGGTGTTATCCAGGTTGATGGCGGCGGTTCCACTCAGGGGCGGCGTGATCGCGATGACGCTCAACGGATCGCCGTCCGGATCACTGTCATTGGCTAAGACGTTGATCGTGACGGGAACGCCCACGGTTGTGGTGCTGGTGTCAGCGACGGCGATGGGATCAAGGTTGAGCGGCGCAAGGGTGGTGGTCTCCACGGCGATGTTATCGACGGGGTTCAGGTCGGCGCCATTCGCGCCATCATCGCCGATGACGACCGTGTTGGTGATGGTTAGTCCATTAGCGGGAAGGGTATCGCTGACTGTTACCACAAACTCGAGCGTGCCACTACCTCCAACGATCAGTTCTCCAACACTGAAGGCACATTCTGTACCGGCCAAGCTGCCGTCGGGACAGCTCCAACCGGCACTGCTGGCCACGGCGTTAAAGGCTGTCACAGCAGGCACGGTCTCGGTCAAGACCACACCGCTCGCCGTTTGAGTGCCCGTATTGCTGAAGGTGACGGTGTAAGTGACCAAGCCACCGGCCACCGCGAGCAGGTCTGCATCACTCTTAACCACAACCAGATCAGGCGCCGCTTCCACCAGCGTCGTATCGCTGGCAATGTTATTCGCCGGTGTAGGATCAATTCCATTCGCGCCATCATCCTGAACGATAGCCACATTCGTGACTTCTTCCACACCGGCGGGCAAAGCGCCTGCCAGTTGGACTGTGACGGTGCGTGTGACGGTCGATGCGAACGGCACGTCGAACACCGGCCAGGTCACGACACCACCCGACTCGCTGCCACCATCGCTGGCTGCGCTGAAGGCGGTGTGCAACGGCAACGTATCGGTCACGGCCACGCCGGTGGCATCCTGCACACTGCTATTGGTGATGGTCAAGGTATAGGTCAACATTTCACCCGCGCCGGCGGCAGTGCGCTCGTCTGTCTTGGTCATTTCCAGATCGGGTGGCACATTCTGGATGATGGCTTGCGCACACTCGTCCACAATAGCCGCCAGGGCAGGACCCGGATTAGCTTCAAACTCAAGAATCTCAAACACCGCGCCGCCCGTTGCTTCAGACAGACTGCCCGGGTTCGGTCCGTAATCGTCGCGCGTCGTGCCAAAATTCAATGAGACGATTCCCAGGAAAGTGGCGTTGCGTAAATTCAAGGCGGCCAGCGCATCGGCCCGAGTCTCAACGGCCTGCGCCGACTGATCGGCATCTTCGTCACTGATGAGGATGGCGCACACTCCGGCGCCCTGGCGATAGTTCATCGTGTCGCTCATCGCCACGGTGGTCGCGGCGAAGCCTGGCTCAAAGCCGCCATCAATGCGCAGCGTCCCCAACGCCGTGGAGAACGCCGCCAGATTATCCGTCATCGAGATGACGATCCGGGGTGCACCGGCATAAGGCAGGCTAAGTCCCGAACCAAAGCCCACCAGGCCCAGTCGGAAATCGACCGCAAAGCCAAGCTGATCGGCAATATCGTTCAGGCGGGCGCGCACCGCGGCTTGATCGTCGCCCATACTGCCAGACTCGTCGATGATAAAGACGATATCACCTTGCGGCAGGGTCGGCGCAACCTTCAACACATTGGTGTCGCTGGAGGGATTGTAGTTGCGATCGCCCGCAAAGCTGGCGGTCAAAGTCACTTCTTGGCCGGCACTGAGTGGCGCCAGGGTAGTGGCGATACCGTCGGCATCGGTTGTCGCCGTCACAACCTGCGAATCCCACGTGAATGAAATGACCCGCCCCGTCATGGGTGTGTCCCAGTTGGTGACATCATATAAACCGGCCGTCACTTGGGCCTGGCCCGGCGACAGGCTTTGTACGCCAAAGATAATCAGGAAACTGTTGCGCTTCACCACGGTGGAGACAAGACTATCGCTGGTCGAAGCGCCGTCTTTGTCCGTTACGGTCAGCGTGGCCGTATAGACGCCTGTCTGAGAATAAATATGGACGGCGCGCACTGAGGTGTTGTTGCAGTTATTGATCAACGCTGTTTGCCCATCACCATAGTCCCACTGGCAGGTCAAGGTAGATGTATCGGCCGTGCCGGGATCTGAAACTGTGGCGTTCACATTCCAGTTCTGATCGACCAGGATCGTCCGATCGGACCCGGCAAAGACGGTGGGCGGGGCGTTATTCGTGGTAATGGGACGAGTCACCATCGCCGTCAACAGCTGATTGTTCGTGACGGTGAGCGTGACAGGATAGGTGCTGTTGTCAGGGAAGCTGGTGCTCGTGTTCTGGGTGGTGGGTTGCGACGTCGTATGCGCGAACTGCCAAAGCCAGCCCACCAATGGACCGTTGTCATCCTGAGAAGCATCCGTCAGCGATACAGACTGGCCTTCATTCGGAACGAGCGGCGACCAGGTAAAGTTCGCACGCGGCGCCGGCAACACTGTATAGACAGACGCTGTCGTATCCGTAAAACCGTCGTTATCAGTGACCGTCAACGTCACTGAGTACGTGCCCGGAGTAGCAAAGGTATGGAGGGGATGTTGGGCGGTTGAGCTGGTCGCGTCGCCAAAGTCCCAGTTCCAGCTGGTCACTTGCCCGTCGAAGTCGGACGAGAAGCTATCGAAGGGGACGACAGCTCCGCCTCGCTCAAGTGAATAGACCTGGAAGTCATAGACACCAACGGTAGTGGCTCCATAATTATCAAGGACATAGAATTGAACATACTTCGCCGAGATCGGGAGGAACTTCACCCAATGGGACTGGCTATCATTGGGCAAGGTCCCACTGTACACCAGCGTAAAGTCAGCATCGGCCGGCGTGGCATTAGATACCCTGATCTGGAAATTTCTAGGAGAAAGGTTAGAAGCGTAGCCCCGCAGTCGGACGCGATCGATGCGATGCGCCTCGCCGTTGAGCAGACGAACTTTGAACCATTGATTGGTGTTCTGTCCACTGGCGGTTTGCCACAAACTATTCGGATCAAAGTCGATCGCTTTATCCGGACTGGAAGAGGTACTCGCTTGGCTGGAGAAGCCGACAATGAACGCGCCCACGCCTTCTCGACGGGCCAGGTTGGCGCCATCCGTGGCCAGCACCTGGAAGGTCACAACATCGGTGCAGCAGGTACTACCATGGTTGTTCCGAATGAACAGCTGCACATAGCGCGCCTCGACCGGCGTCAACGCAAATTCTTGCAGCGTCGCATCATTCGTGGCTGTCCCCGTAAACACGGTGGTGAAGGCCGCATCATCCGTGACCGTGGTCGAGACACGAATTTCAAAATCGCGCACGGCTACACTGGATGTTCTGGATTGAAGGCGCACCCGATCGATCAGGTAAGTGCGCTGTCCTCCCAGCTCGACGTTCAGCCATTGATTGGTGAGCTGGCCATTCGCCGGTCGCCAATAAGTGCCCGTACTTTCGTCGATCGCATTCTCAGGGGGCAGCCCCGCTGTCATGCTGGAAAAACCGGCGATCCGCGCCGGCGGCCCCTCGCGCAGCGAGACGATCCCCCCCTGCCGATCGCGCGTCCACACCTGGAAGTGATACACATAGGTGTAGCTGATATTGCCCCAATTATTGACGACATATAGCTGAACATACTTGGCCTGTACCGGCTCAAACGTGTATTCATGCGAGAGACTATCCGCCGGTACGGTTCCGGTGAAAACGGTGGTGAAAGCGCCATCCTCGGTCAGGGTGTTGGAAACCCGAATTTCGAAATCCCGCAGGCCCAAATTGCCCGTGGTGCCCCGCAACACAACTCGATCGACGACGTGCGTCTCGCCTTGAAACAGCTGAACCTTGATCCATTGATTGGCCGTCTGACCACTCGCCGTCGACCAGAAAGTGCTCGTGCTATTATCGATGGCGTTTTCCGGGCGATAACTGGTAACGGGGGTGCGCACACTCGAAGCCTCGCTGATACCGGCGCCGTCTTCCAGCTGAGCGACGTTCAACCCCTTGCCCGCTAAAAAGGCGGCGAAGGGCGTGCGGCGAATCAAGATGAGTGTCGCACCTTGGGTTTCGGGCACAGCGATATTCACATCGGCATCGATCAGCAGGGCATTCGCGATATCAAGCGCCACTGTCCCGGGCAATCCAAGTGGACGGAAGTGCAACACGGCTAATGTGCCCGTACCACTGAAGGCCGTTCCCGCACCAAATGAATAGGCGCCAAGGCTTGAACCATTCGGTTGATCAAGCGGCCCCAGGGCGACAGCACAACGGCTGACCGCGGGATCGCAGCCAGCCGCCGGATCGCCCAACAGATTGCTCAACGTCATCCCGGTCACTTCAAGCCGTGTGCGATCGTAGATGACATCGAGTTCGAAAGCCGCCAGGTTGCCTGCATCGGTGATGACCACGGCCACATCCAGAGTGGTCGTTACCGGTTGCGGTTCCGTCGGCGCAACGAGGGCCAGCGTGGATGTGACAGGGGCAGCGAGTACACGATGTTCCAGTGCAGACAAATCTGACCAAAAAGCCGGCTCCCGTGCGGGAGCTGCGCTGCCTATAGGAGGAAGCGCGATAAATAGATAAATGACCCCGGCGAAGCCAACAAGCGCTAGAAAAAGCAGGCTAATCTTCACCACACGAGAGACTGGCATGAGTGTCCTCCATGCAATGAGGTTAAGTACTGCAAAATAGGAAGCACAATATTCGGCTGAGCCGGTCGCTGGGCTCGCCTTACCACGCTTAAAATATGCCGGCAGAATTTATAGTTTTGGAGTGGTGCACACCTCGTCAATGTCAAACAGCCAAGAATCTTATAGGCAGATTCTTCACCGGGTTCAACACGACATGTACAATTGAGTATCCGGGGAGATACAGGACGCTCAGCTTGAATGCGAAGCGGCTCACTTCACACTCACTTGAAGCCTGAACGCCAATTCAGATTGTAAGCCCAAAAGAAGTCTTGTCAATACCCAATTCATTAAATCTTTTTAGAGCTGCGCACAACCAGACCGACCCAGCGCGATTCTCAATCCTCTCAATCGAGATAAAACCAGATCTTGCCAAAAATATTTTGGCAAGAGGCAATCATCTTAGGCAGAAAGAGATCTGATCTACTTTTAGACATTCACATCATACAGCCGGGAACAATGCCAACTTGGTTCAAACGGACTGAGGTGTGTGAGGGTCATGCGGAACCATCGACAACTTGCATGAGGAAGAGCAGAAGATCAGCAATGCCTGGCTGGCCTTATTCGATTCGAAATCGCTGCTGCCATCCTGCTCCATGGGCCACACGACCAACGCCGTCCGGACCTCTTCCAGACGCAAAAAGCCGGACGGCTTATCAGGCAAGCCGTCCGGCTTCTCTATTTTACAGCGTAGCGTGGCAACCTTTACGCCTCGATCCGCTCCAAAGCAACCACCATTTCCATGGGAATCATCAGGCCCTCATGCCCGCAGTTGGGACACACGCCATCGACCGCTTCATAGCGCAGGCCGCAGCAATTCCAGCACACATAGCGGCCCGGCTTCTGTGTGAAGTGCAGCTGGGCCTGACCGGCCGGTGTGGCCAGCCGCATCGTCTCAATTGCCGCCCGGATCATCTCCAGCGTAATATCTTCGGCCGGATAAGTCACAAAATACAACGCGTGAATCTCTGGTTTGCCTTGCGCCGCCGCTTCGGCTACCGCCTGATTGATCAACGCGCGGGCCTGTAACAACAGGCTATCAGGAAGGTTTGTCATTTCGATTTTCTCCGTCTTGATGCTACAATGTTCCCATCCCATTATACACGGAGGTTAAACATGCCGTCGCTTAATCGTGTACAGCTCATCGGGAATCTGGGCCGCGACCCGGAGGCGCGTTTCACCACCACGGGCAAAAAGTATGCCACCTTCACGCTTGCTGTCAACCGCGCCTGGAAATCGGCCACGGGTGAGAAGCAGGAACATACCGACTGGTTCATGGTCAATGCCTGGGGTAAGCTGGGCGACTTCGTCGTCGAGTACGTCACCAAAGGCCGGTTGGTTCTGGTGGAAGGCCGGTTGCAAACCGATCGCTGGGAAGACGCCAAAGGCGAAACGCACTATCGCACGACGGTAGTGGCTCGTTCCATTCAGCTGCTCGATCGGAAGCCGGAAGAACCGGAAGAAGTGGAAGTGCCGTTAGAAGATATGGTCGAGTGAAGTAGCTAGCGCACGACTATTCTGTAACGAGTAACGAGGGCTGACGTTTGTTCCCTCGTTACTCGCTACTCAGTAGTGCGAAACCCCTCATGAATCCGTCAAGCTCCTAACACCCGATCAATCTTCGCTTGCAACTCCGGCCGGCTCCGCAGATTGATGATCGCACCGTTCTCCAGATCACAGTGTGTCGAGCACAACCACACCAGGGTGCGCGCCGGGGCTTCCGGCGGCTGTACCTTGCCGGCCTCTTTCTGATCGATGAAAAACTTCCGGCGGTCAGGTGGCAGCCGATCGGGTGTGGCCGCCCGCAGCGTCTCCTGCATCCGCGTGTCGACGAGACCGGGATGTAATGAATACACCCGGATCGCCGTATCCTTTAAATCGAATGCTGCCGTGCGTGTCAGTTGATCCAACCCGGCTTTGGAAGCCGCATACACGCTCCAGCCTTGCGCCACCGCCGTCGCCGCATCTGAACTCACGTTGACGATCACGCCGCGCCCACGTTTTATCATACCGGGCAATACCGCACGCATGCCATAGTAAGCGCCTGAAAGATTGATGTCGATTAGCCGCCCGGCCTGCTCCGGATCGGTCTCCCACAATTTACCCAGTGGCTCCAGTACACCTGCGTTATTGATCAGCAGATCGATTGGACCGAGCGCCGCTTCGATCTGCTGTGCTGTCCAATGCACCATATCCCAGTTACTTACATCCAGCAGCGACGCAATCGCTGTACCACCGTGCGATCGGATTTCCTGCGCCACCATTTCGATTTCATGCTGCGTGCGTGACACCAGCGCCACCGCGGCGCCTTGTTCGGCCAGAGCCAGCGCTACAGCCCGACCAATCCCCCGGCCCGCACCGGTCACCCACGCCACCTGTCCTTCAAATAACCCCATGTTTCACTCCTCGGTTAAAATCAAACTGACTGAATCTTAACCCGATTCGGCCTAAACTGCCAGATCATTGAGGAGATTGCCGATGAAACACCTGATGCTTGTGTTGGCTGGCACCCTGCTGCTGTTATTGTTGACGATCACTGCCGTCGCGTCATTCGCTGCCCCATCGCCTGAAGCGGGCGACGCCCCACTGTTAATTGTTACTCCCGCAGAAGTTACTGTGCTGGTGCCCATCAGTACGGCGGCCGTTATCACGCGCCCGCTGTTTATCGATAACGTCATGACCGGCACAACACTTACCTGGTCGATCACCCTCAGTCCTTCGGCGGAAATCCAGCTGAGTGCGGCGCCCCTCAGTGGCACAAACGCCGCTACGGTGAACGTGCAGATCGACGTGAATCCGATCACAGCTACCGGACTCTACACCGCTTACTTGATCGTCAGCACCGAACCCAGCACCACGCTCGGCGCGCCGATTACGATCCCGATCTCTGTTCTTGCCGTCGAGTTGCTCCACCAAGTTTATCTGCCTGTGATCGCCCGGGACCACGGAATGCTTTTGCCGCCGCCACCGCTGGGCTTGGCCTTTATCAGTTCAGCCAAGTATGGTGGCAATGAAACACGCTATCAACGCGCACTGGCCGTCAATGGCCGGCTTAACCGTTGGCCGCTATACTGGAATGAGATCGAAACGCAGGCAGTTGCACAACCGCGCATCTACCAGTGGACCGCAGCGGATAACAACATCGCCGCCGACCTCAATCACGGCTTGACCGTGCTGCCCATTCTATTGTTCACGCCAAATGGGTTGGACACCGGCGGCAGTCGCCTTGCGCCGCTTCCTCAAATAGGCGCTGGTCTGCACGCCCGGCTCAACGACACCACCGGAAATCGTCCCGCCGCACCGGCCAGTGTCACGACTCCGCCACAGGGCCTGTATCTGAGTGTGTTTAACGATGGCACAGATACACCCGGCCCCGGCAAATCAATCAATCCCGACAATCGCTGGGCACACTTCGTCAATGCCGCCGTCAATCGTTACAAGCCCGGCGGGACGCTGGCCCAACAACAAGGCTGGACTGATGATCGCGGAGTGCGCTACTGGGAAATCTGGAATGAGCCTGACCTGGATGTCTTTTTCACAGGGACCATCACCGACTACGCGCGCCTGCTCAAAGTAGGGTACCTCGCGGCGCGCGCCGCCGATCCGCAAGCGCAGATTGTTTTAGGCGGCCTGGTGCACTGGCAGCAGGCCGGTTGGTTCAGTGCTTTACTTGATTTGCTCGGACACGATCCCGC
>JAUQXC010000908.1 GCA_030834825.1 Thermoflexales bacterium | reverse complement strand
GTACTGGGTAATGCGGCCCAGCGGATCGATCATGCTGGTGATATGGTTGGATAGGTTGTAGGTGAACGTCAACGCGCGACCCACCGGATCGGTGATACGGGTCAAGCGCTCCTGGCCATCGTAGGTCAGCGTCAAGGCATTGTCGTTGGGATCGATCTGCTTGGTCATCCACTGCTCGGCATTGTAGACAAACTTGCTTTGATCGGGCAACGTGACGGTGTAGGTGCCCAACGTGCGAGTGAGCGTGCCCTTGACGCCCGGCATCGCTGTGAAGGAATCGTCGGGATTCAGCTTGAATTGCAGCAGCGAACCGCGCGGCGCTTTCATCTGCATGGTATTCAGGGGCGTCGTCACGGGCACGCCGCCGCTGATGGGCAGGAAGCTGCGATAGGTGAGATAGGAGTTGTAGTTGTGCGTCCAGCCCGGTCCGAACGGCCCATCGCCCACGTCCAGCGCGTTATAGGTGCGTTCCAACATCAACGGATCGCCCCAGGCGGGAATGGACACATCGGTGGTGTTGTATGTGAAGTTGCCGCTCAGCGTGCTGACGGGATCTTCACTGTAGCCCTGCGTGTTACTGGACAGACATTGATCTTCCTTGGCCCAATTGGGCGGCGGATTCTCGATAAAGTTGCCGCGCGGGTTGCACCAGATTAGATCGGATAGCGGCAGGCCGCGATAGTTGGCGTGCGTACAGGCCACTTTGAAGTCGATGAAGGTCCCATCGTGATTGACCACCATTGACCAGAAGCGCGTATCGGTCGCGCCCGGCGACAGGGTGCCAAAGTTGACGATCAGATCGCTGATGATCTTGAAGTCGATGGGCAGCCCCGAGTCGTTGCGCACGATGCGGGGTTGGGCGCTTTCGATCTTCAATTTGTTGGCCGGCCCCCAACCGATGTTGGTGGCCATGACCCATAGCTTGAACGGCTCATTTTCCCAAACGTAGCGCGGAATGAAGTAGTCGATCAAGACGAAGGGCTGCGGCATCACCGTGATCGATTCGCGCGTCGTCTCATAACTATATTCCGTCCCATTCACTTTGTAAGTGAGGAAGGCTTGCACATAGAACCGGCGGCCCTGCGGTTCGGTGATGTTCATACCGTCCGGCACCAACGTCCACATGGCAACTTGTTGCGCGCCGGAGACCATGTTGCTGAGGGTCGTGGGGATGGTCGGTGTAATCAAGAAGCCGCCTTGCCCGGATCCCGGTTCGACGATCCACGAGAGACCGTCGTCGTCGGTCACCAGAATATCGACGTTGAGATCTTCCACCGGCAAGCCGCTGGCGTGCGTCAACATCATCTTGGCTGTGAAGGCTTCGCGTTCCAACGAGATGCGCTGCACGATCTCCAGGTAGACCAGCCCGCCTTCGAAGTGCGGCGTATAGTGGAATCCACCACCGGTGGCCTGCACATATAACGTGCCGCCGACACGCCCCCAGGTGTAGACTGGATCGCGGGGGCAGTCCCGGCAGCATACGCGCTCCAGGTTGAACGTCATCTCGATCGGTTCGTTCTCTTCGGGGTAATCCGGAACTTGCCACCACGGCGGCACAAGCGGTTGAACGCCGCCACCACCCGGTTCACCGCCGGGCGGCTCCTCGCCTGGACGCAGCGGCGTAACGAATTGGGTTTCGATGGTCAGGCCTTCGCTGGACATCTCGGCGACGATTTCGAGCACACTGGAAATGCCGTTGGTGGCCGTGATCACGATCGCGTCGGCATACACCCCTTGCGGCAGCCATTGTGGCACTTCCACTTGCAATTCAAAGTCCGCCTCTTGACCGACTTCGAGGCGTGAGATGTGCGTGGGCGACACGGTGATGAAGCTCAACACCGGCGGCTGGCTCAGATGAATATCCTCGATCGGCAGCGGATCGCCCAGCAGATTGCCGTCGGCGGGGAAGCCTTCGTTTACCAGGTGCAGCGGCACGGTATAGGAAGTGCCGGGCGGCATCAGGGACGGTGGATGCACCGCACCGACGTTGTACATCGAAGCGCGCATGAGGTGGTTGTACTCGCCGGTCAAGTGGACTTGACCGCCGTGACGCTTGGCCGGGTCCGAGCAAGGCACCGTGCCCTGACAGCAACCTGCGCCATAGGTCAGTGTGACCGGCACGGTCGCATTCGGCGGGATGTCGCCTAAATTGGGATTGTAAGTCACACCGCAGTCGAAGGTAACGTCGATCACCGCATTGGTGATCGTCACCGGATAGAAGTTGTGTATTTCCAGCACGTTGTTGGTGCGGCTAAAGCAGGATTCCAGTGGCGCACAACCCAGGCCCGGCTTGACGATGTTGGGATTGAAGACCAGGCTCAGCGTGGCGGTGTAGACATCTTCAAACGGTGTCGGCTCAACCGACCACTGGATGGACAGCGCCGGCGGCGGAATGCGAATGGTGTACGTCTGCACGCCCGTGCCCGGTTCAACCGTCAACGCGCCGGTGCCCGCCCGATAACCCTTCACGCCGACATCGTAGTGATAGTCGCCCAAGGGAAGATTGGGGAAGACATGCTGGCCGTTATTATCTGTCATGCCAATATAGGCTTCGCGCTGCGTGTTGGTGTACGCACCATTGACAATCAACGTACTCTGTTGAGCCACCAGTTGCAAGTCGGCCTGCCGGACGGGGTTGCCTTCCACATCGATGACGGTCACTTCCAGCGTACGCACCGCACTATGCGAGACGCGCACGGAGTAAGCCAGTGACGTGCTGAAGCCAGCGGCGCCTATACCCACCGAATCCTGATAGATCGCAGGGGCGACCTCTTCGGGCGGTGCGGCATTGATGGTCAGCGTAAAGAATTGGCCGGGGCCTAGCGCGGTCGTGTCCTCGGGTTGCCCCAGATACGTCCAGGTGATCGTTCCCGTGGACGTCAAGACAATGTTGGTCAAGGTCAACACACCTTCGTTTTGTACACGCACTTCCAGCTGCGCGGCTTCACCGGGAATGACATTGAGCTGCGGCTCATTCGGCGTAAAGCTCAATGAGGGCGCAGCGGTCATGGTCAACGTCACTTGCTGCGGTCCCAACCCCTCCACGATGGCGACCGTGCCCGAGGCCGTTTGATGGCCGGGCGCAGTGAGGGTATAGGCCAAGGCGCCGATCTCTTGTTGAGTCAGCGTAAACACGCCGGCGGCATTCGTCGCCGTACGTTGATACGCATGCTCGGTGCCGTTGACGCCTTCCGTCACGACGAGGATCGAGCGATCGAGGATGGCCTCGGCCGAGGGCACCGGTCGGTCGCCATTGTTGACGACGGTGACCACCACATCGCGACTGGCCTCGCTCACCAGCACCGTCAAAGCGATCGGGCGCTGGCCGCCGTTGTCGCTGGTGACGTGCACGAAGTCGCGGTAGTAACCGGCCAGGGGCAGCCCGGTGGCATCGGCCTGCACGACAACGGTGATCATCTGGCCAGGCTGGAGATCGCCGACCACGCCGTTCGCCACCGTCACCCAACTGATATGCGGCGGCGGATTGACGACGACATTCACCAGCGGGGCGGTACCATCATTGCGGATGGTCACTGTCAAAGTGGTGGTGCTGCCACGACCCACTACTAAAGTAGGCGCAGCGGGCGACACCGCCAGACGCGGCGTCGGCGGGATCGTCGACGCAGTCGTTTGCGTCGAGTTATTCGTCAGGTTGTGCTCTGTCGTCGCCGTGCTGGCCGTCGCGAGATTGACGACGGGGGTATAGATCGGCGTGCTGGTGATGACCAGCGCTTGCAGTTGAATGTCGCTTTGCTGGCCCGGCGACAAGACGCCGATCTGCCAGATTAGCACGTTGCCGTTCTGGGTAAACGAATACGGGCTGGTCTGCGTGATGAAGTCAAGGTAAAGTGACAATGTATCCGTCAACACGATGTTTGTCGCGGCCAACTGACCTGGATTGCGGACATTCAAATCGTACGTGACGGCAAAGCCAGGCGTGGCTTCCACCGGACCGGACTTGGTCACGGCTAAATCTGCGCCAATAAAGTTAGCGGTGACCGTGTTGCTGATCAACACACCGTCGATGATGGCGCCAACAACCGCCGGGCCGCTGATCATGCTGGTGAGGCTGCCCGTTGTTTGACCGATGAAATCCGTTAGTGAAGTGGGTTGATTCAAATTGATCGGCGCAGTGGTGGTTAAGATGACGACGGCACCCGCCACCGGATTGCTAAATGTGTCGCGCGCGGTCACGCGCACATCGACCGTGTCAACGCCATCCGCAGTTGCATTGGGGCTGCCGACGATCTCGATCCGCGATCGAAGCGGACTGGCCGTGCCGTTGGTAAACGTCACCCATGCCGTTTGGTAGATGGTCGTGCCCAGAGCTGAACGTGCGCCGATGCCGCGTAGACCCGCCGTCGTCGCCGTCAGTGTCGTCGTAACCGTGCCGCTGAGATTGGATGTGCCGATGGTTACGTAGTTGCCGGTGGCTGGCTGTCCGCCGATCCTTGTTCCGGTTGCTGGAAGGACCAACAGCTGCACGGGTTGTCCCGCGACCGGATAGCCGGTGACATTCTTCAGCGTTACCGTGATGAGGCTGGCGCTCACACCGTTTGCCACTAACTCAGTCGGTAGTGCTTCGATGGTTGACGCATAGGGATCGGCACTGTTGAGATAGATGGAGCCGTCACATTGCGCGACCGGAGTGAGCGGACACACACCGCCGCCGAACCCTGCTTCGATCGAACCCGCATAACCACCAAAGTCGGTGGCATACAAGGCGATGCGCCCACCGCCTCCCGCTTCGCCACCGCCGTTCGCTTGCAGCTTACCGCTCGTGCCGCCCGTCAACAGCGCCGTCTCAATCCAGATCGAGCCGCCGCTGCCATCCGCCTGGCCGTTGGCCTGAATCTGCCCGTTCAACATCAACGCTTCGGTGATCACTAGATA
Organism: Thermoflexales bacterium; assembly: GCA_030834825.1. GTDB lineage: Bacteria > Chloroflexota > Anaerolineae > Fen-1058 > Fen-1058 > Fen-1058. The sequence continues at coordinate 22,872 of JAUQXC010000908.1, read as the reverse complement.
CAGTGCGCCACCGCCGTGTCCGTTATCGCCGCTCGATCCCAACAGCGTCGGGGAGTAGACCGATCCATAGATGGGCGCCGCGCCGCCACCGTAGCCGCCGTGACTCGATCCGCTGTTGTGCGCACCGGGGCCGCGCTGCAAGCCATAACCCAGCGCATTCGCTTCGATCAAACTGTTCACACCCACACTGATCGTGCGTGCCGCTAAATTAAAGCCGGTGTCATCGGAATAGGCTGTGTTGCCATTGTCGTAGGGGATGAGTGTCAGTGTACCACTGGCTACCGTGACGGCATCAAGCGTAGTCGTGCCACTGGGCACCGATTGAGCGTACAGCAATACGCGACCTCGTTGATCGATAAGGAGATTAGCTGCACCGATCAACTGGCCCGGCACATCGACGGTGGTGGTGTAAACGCGTACCGTCTCGGAAACGACGAAGGGACCCTGGGCCACCACTCCTACATTTTCAAAGGCGCTCACAGCCGTGGCCGTCAACGTGCCCGTCACCGTCAAGCGCGAGTTGGTGTGACCTTGCAAAGTATTCGCCGTCAAGGTCAGATCACCCAACACATTAAGATGCCCGTAATTGGTGAGGCGAACTTCGTCGAACTGATAGGCGCCGGGCATGAGCGCCGCGCTGCGGCTGCTGGCGCCCGCATTGTCAACGTTTAAGACGCCTAATCCTGAAGGCCCCTTCAGGTAAACGGTGCCCGGCCCGCCATACTGCGAGCTCGAACTGCCACCGCGGGCTTGCAGTGAACCCGTGAAAATTGAAGCTTGATAATCGACGGCGATGCGCCCACCCGCTCCGCCGCCTGCTCGTGCGTAAGAGCCAGTGGCCCCGCCACTACCGCCATTGGCCCGAATGACGCCGGCGCCGCTCAACGTTCCCGCTTCAAGCCACAAACTCCCGCCCGAACCGCCGCCGCCTGCATCAAATTGGGAACTTGCTCCGGCTCCACCATCGGCCGAGAGTGTGCCATTCACGAGCAATGTCTCGCTGATCACCAAGTGTACAGCACCACCACCGGCACCACTGCCTGTGCCATTGCCAATACCACCACCACTACCTAGAAGGTTAGGCTGATACACCTCGCCATAGGGCGCACCACCGGCAGTTCCATTGCCATTGCCGGCCCAACCACCGTAGGCACCCCCACCGGGTCCGGAGATCCAACCCGCCGATGAACCTGCACCCGGTCCGCTCGCATTGGAGTAACCGCGACCATCGGCCGACAGCTGACCCCCATTCGCAATGTTCAGATTTGCCAAGTGCAGTGTAACCCCGTAATCATCGTCGTAGAGGGTGTTGCCGTTGTCGTAAGGGATAAGTCGCAACACGGTACCCGCGTCAATCGCTAGCCGGGTGAAGGTGTAAGCGCCCGTATGCCAAGGTGTGTGGGCATATAGTTCCAGCCCGCCGCTGCCCGTGGTCGTGATGATCTGCGGCCCACTCAATTCGCCTTGTACGGCTAATAATGTGCCGCTGATGGTGAATCTGGCTGGCGCCGCAACCAACCCTTCGCTGGTCAGCGTGGCTGAACCATCGCCACGTAAGGTCTCATTGCTGACCGTCAAAACGGAGGAGGCGCTCAAGACTTTCAAATGACCGAAGCGTGTCTGATCGATCTCATCGAGTTCGTACGCATCCGCCAATAGTGCTGCACTGAGCGAATTCACCCCGGCATTGTCGATGAGCAACGTTCCTCGCTCACCGGCACCGTTCAAGTAGACCGTGCCCGGCCCGCCATACTGCGTGCTGGAACTGCCGCCGATTGATTGATAGAGGCCGTTAAACGTGGAGGATTGATAATGAGTTGCGATACGCCCGCCCGATCCGCCGCCGGCGCGCGCATAAGAGCCGGTCGCACCACCACTGCCGCCATTGGCACGGATCGTGCCGTTGCCCATGAATGTTCCTGCCTCAAGCCAGAGGCCGCCGCCCGAACCTCCACCGCTGGCATCGAAGGTGGAAGACGATCCCGAACCACCATTGGCCGAGAGCGTACCGCTTACAATCAGCCTGTCATTGGCAATCAGGTGAATGGCTCCACCACCTGCACCTCCCGCTAAGCCATTACCACTTCCTCCACCACTGCCCGGTTGGCGAGGTTGATAAATCGTTCCATAGGGGGAACCACCGGCCGATCCATTACCCGAACCGGCCCAACCGCCATAAGCGCCACCGCCCGGACCCGATGTCCAACCGGATGGCAGGCCTGCTCCTGGACCTTGTTGGCTGGGATACCCCAGTTCATCGGCGCTGATCGATCCTCCCGTATCAATGATGATATTCTGCGCCGTGATCGTGACGCCTGATCCAGAAGATGGATTACTTTGCAGGCGCAAAGTGCCACCAGGCATGATGGTCAGGTTGTTGAAGTGGTAAGCACCGGCGGGTAAGAGCAAAGTGTCTGTAATCACCCAATCCGTGCGAGCGATGCCGATCAAGGTCGCGGCATCCGATTTCGTATTATCACTTTGCGAAGTCGCCGTGATGAGAGCTGTGTTGCTCAGGCCGTGTGGGGCCGTCATCGGCACGGTAACGGTGACGATGAAGTTAGTTCCTGAATAAGGCAAGAAGGGACCCAGCGCCGCTGGCGCGTTGATGGCCCAGGCGCTCGTTGCAGTGAGATTGAAGGTGTCGATCTGATTGCCGCTATTCGTGAGGCTCAACGTGTAGGTGATCGACCACACATCGCCGGTGGGATTCTCTCTGGTCTGTGTCGCCGGTTCAAGCTGCGGCTGATAATAGATCGCCGTCGTGCGCAGGATGGAGGCATCCAGTTCAAGCGGTGTCGCGCCAGATAAATAAGCGGCCGTGAGCGTGACCACATCCGTCGGGCCGTCGTTCGCACTGGTCGGAATTGTCACTGTAACCGATACCGGCATAGAGGCCGCAGGCGACAATGTAAAGGAAGCCGGTGAGAGGTCCGTTGTCCAGGTGTTACCCAGGACCGAAAGAACAAAGGCATCGGGCACATTGCCGGTGTTCGTCAAGCGCAAAGTGTAGGTGACCGAGTCGCCCGGCCAACCGAACTGTGTCAGTGCTGGCAGTTCAAGCGTGGCGCTGTGCACCGCGCGAATCGTCGTCAACGGCACGGGCGCGGAACGCGAGGTGCCGTCCAAAGCAGTGGCCGTAATGGTTACCACATTGGTAATATACAGTGGTGCATTGGACGGCACTTCCACACCGATGATCAGGTCGCTGCTGGTGCCGGGTGAAAGCGTGACGGGCGCAGGCACCTGCACGGCCCAGCTATTGTTGGTGGTGGTTAACTCGAAGGTCTTAGCCACCGTCCCAACATTATGAACGCGCACGGTGTGGGTGGCCACTGTGCCCGGATCAGCATATTGCATTGTGGCCAGTGGTTCCAGATGCAGGCTGCGCGAGAGAACATTCATGCGCACGAGCACATCATCAACTGGATAGGGTGCGTTGTGTTCAAGGCGCAACCAGGCCGTGTACGATCCAGTGGCGGCGACGGAAGCGGCATCGAAGGCAACCTCAACCGGCTGTGTGCCACTCACGCCGACGGCGGCTGAGGTCGGCGTAGTCGAAAGCCACGGCGCATCGATCGGCAGGCAGGGCGGCTGATTGGCCCGGCGGAAACAGAGCGCCAGACCATTCGAGAGGGCGGCAGTATTGTATGAGTATTGCAGGATCTGGGGAGCACTGGGGCCACGAATACCTATCGTGGCGCTGGCGCCATTGTTGTAGCTGGTATGGCCAAAGTCAACATCCTGGTATTGGAACAAGATGTTGCCGTTTTCGAATAAGACCAGCTCGAACGTGGCACTGCCGCCAGCACTGGCATGGGGCCGGTTGTACCATTCGACAACAACATAGCGGTTGGGCGCTATGCCGCCGGTCAGCCAGTACATCCGACCGGAGGTATTGCTGCCGAGATCGTCCCAGAAGGGCGCCACAAAATATTCGTTGGTGATGCTGTTCAAGGCCGCATTCGACGACACAATGTCACCCTCGGGTCGGTTGAACAAGCTCGCGCCATTGTTGCCTACTCGCACACGATTAGTGGACAGCCCATAGAACGAGAAGAGGAAGGGTAGATCGAGATTGGCTTCATCCTCGCCGGAAAGGTTAAGCGTAATGCCCCCAGTCGCATCGATCCATTGATAAGTGGAGGTGTACCAGGCGTAACCCCAGGTATCTGAAGCAGCAGCCGGGAAATAAAGGGATTCGGCCAGGTCAAAGTTCAACGGCGCTGTGCCCGTGTTAGTGATCAAGAGTGAAGCCGCTGATGCTGTGCCCAATTCTAAAGTCGCGCTTATCGTCGCTGGCGCGCGCACCGCACGTGCAGCAGGCAAATTGAAGTCTTGCCGAACGGCCACACTCGACGCAACAGTAGGCGTAGCCACCGTGGTCACATAGCTGTCGCGCGTGGCGGTCAGTGGATGAGATCCCGTGGGTGAGAAGAGAACGTAGAAAGCATCATCCACAGCGGGATCGGTGGTCGAGCGGGTCAGGAATGATTCACCCAGGTTATTGGTCGTCAAAGTATTTGCCAAGGCCCCGCCGGTATTGGAGTCGTAGACATTGCCCACAACCAGGCCACCCACTTGCGGCACGCAGGTCCGAGGGGTCGTTCCATAGATCGCGACGTCATCAAGGTACCAGCCGGCAGCCGGGTTGAAACTATCGGTGCGGAAGCGGAACCGCAAGCGGAAGTTCGCAACAGCATAAGAAGCAGTCAGATTGATTTGCTGCTGCGCCCAGCTATATGCACTCACGGCATTGGTCTCACCAAATACATTTGTCCAAGTGGCGCCACCATTGTTGCTGACTTGCACACTGACCAGATCGCCTGAGCTGCCGGTTTGTAACCAATGCCACCAAGTCACGGTGATGGGCTGCCCGGCGTAGAGGCTCAAATCGATGTTGGGAGAAACGAGGTAACCATCTTCATTGAAGTCGAAGTAGTTGTCCAGTTCAGTGGCCCAGACATTGCTGCCGGAATGCGCCACACCCGCTCCAAACCCGATGTAAGGCACGCCCCACTGCCACGAAATCTTCGTGGCAGGCACGACGGTGTATCCGCCGTTGCTCAGTTCAAAGTCTTCAAAATAGAAGTTGCTTTGATAACCTGGGGCATTGCAGGCCGTAAGATCAGCCGTTAACGTGAGCGGAACATTTTGGTCGCTGGTGAGGACGCCACTGGTATAGGTCCGCGGCACATAGCCGTTAACCCAGGCGCTGATATCGAAAGTATGGGCTACATTCCCCGCTAATGTCACGCTATAAGCGCCCGTGGTGGGATCGGTCCAGATGGTTTGATTGCCTGCTGCGCTGTTGATCTGCAAGCGCGCATACAACGGCCAACCTGATGTCGCATCGGTTACCACGCCTGACACCACCTGAGTCCTCAAGAGCAAGTCGAAGTCCTGCCGAATCGTGCTGCTCATGACGACTGTCGGAGTTTGAACATCCATCAGCGTGTAGCCAGAGAGGTAGGTGGCTGTAAAGATGTGGGAGCCTGCTGGAGAGAACAACATGTAGAAAGAATCGTCCACATTCCAATCAGGCGTGGTCAATGAGGTGGTCGAGTGGCCGCTATCGTTATCGATGACGGTGTATGCGCGCGGACTGCCATCGCGCGCATCGTAAGTGTTTCCGACGACCAGACCGCCGGCTTGCACGTGGCAGCTGCCATCCAACAGGTAACCGGGCGCGCTGCACAGGTCTAAATCGGCACTTAGTGCAAAGTTTTCGTGATGTCCACCCGCCAGCAGGATGAACGATCGGGTCACGGGGAGATAACCCTCGGCCCAGGCATTCACTTCCAACGTGTAGGTCAACCCCGCTTCGAGCGTCAGGCTATAGAAACCCGTTACCGGATCGGTCCAGATCGTATCGTTGTAGTTCACTCCGCTGACATACAAGCTGGCATACAGCGGCCAGCCCGCCGCTGCATCGGTGATGAAGCCCGAAATGACCTGCGGGCCGGACAGAGAGAAGTTCTGCCAACTGACATAGCTAGCATAAATGTACTGACTCTGTACGTCTGAGAGACCATACAGTGGATAAGTGGCGGTGAAGATCTGTTGTCCCGCCGGTGCGAAGAGCACGTAAAAGGCGTCGTCGAGATTGGGATCCGCTGTTGCCACGGTGGTGGCCGTGAGGCCCTGATCGGTGGTGATGAGGCTTCCCAATAGCGGAGCGCCGGTGGCAACATGATAAGCGTTGCCGATCAGGAATCCGCCGCTTTGCGGCTCGCAGCCGCCGTCGTCAAGATAACCCGGCGCGGTACAAGCTGTGAGATCGGCGTCCAGGTAGAACTCTTCGTAGCTGTGATCGATCAACGGGCCAACCGTGCGCGAAAGTGGGAGATAGCCCTCGACCCAGGGAGTGATGGTGAAAGTGTAAGTGAATCCGGCGTATAAAACGACGTCGTAATAACCGCTGGTGGGAAAAGTCCACACCGTCGTGATGGGTGAGCCTGAGCTGTCCGCATCGAGCGGGCCATTGGCTGGGGAATCTGCATAACTGCTGCTGGGAAAAGTCCACACTGTCGTGATGGGTGAGTCTGAGCTGTCAATATCGAGGCGCGCATAGAGCGGCCAATTGGTGGCAGCATCCGTCACGTATCCTTCGACATGATAGGTTCGTCGCTGGAGCTGAAAATCCCGTCGAAGTGTGTCCCCGGCTAAAACAGTGGGCGTGGAATAGACCGGTGATTCATACAGCTCAGGAGCGCCTTCGGCCCGGAACTGATGCGCGCCCGCCGGCGAGAACAGGGTGTAGAACGAATCGGGCACGGCAGGATCAAGCGTCTCAGTTGTCGTGAAGACTTGACCACTGTCGTTTGTAACAACGACCCCTGCCAGCGGCAGACCCGGGTAATCATCATAAACATGACCGACAACTAATCCACCGGGCTGCGGACGGCACAGCGAAATCGTCACATCGTCGATATACCAACCGGGATATTCGTTCGTCCCATCGGAACTCAGTCGGAACCGCAAGCGGAAGTTGCTGGAGGCATGCCAGGGCTCCAACGCCACCTGCCGTTCATTCCAATCGTCTACATCGACGCTGCCGCTCACTCCGCCATAGACGCGTTGCCATCCCCAACTATCATTGTCGGTTACTTCCAGGCTGGCGTAATCAAACCCCTCTTCCGTTTCCAGCCATTGCCACCAATGCAAGATCGGACGTTCTCCGCTATAGCTGCTCAAATCGATGGGCGGTGAAACGAAGAAGCCGCCTTCATGTGCAGCGTAATTGCCGTAAAGATTCGTCGCCCAAACATTATTCCCTGAATAAGCATAACCAGGACCGGATTCCGGTTCGCCCTGTTCCCAGGAGGTGTATCCATTGATCCGGGGTTGATAACCCCCATCGTAGCCCTCGAAGGATTCGGAATAAACATTGTAGGACAAATCGCTTTCGGTTCGAATTTGAATGTCATCAACATACCAGCCTGAAAACTGAATGACGTCATCTGCTGCTAAATTAAAGCGCAGTTGGAAGTTGCTGACGGCATAGCTGGAATCTAGCGTGATAGTCATTGGCGTCCATTCGGGACTGATGAAGCCCGTGAATGGGCCGTAAACGGTTGTCCAGTTGGCGCCGCCATCATTGCTTACCTCAACCCAGGCAGGATCATAATTGGGCTCAGAATACAACCACTGCCACCAAGTCACGGTAATGGTCTCACCCGCGTAAGCACTCAGGTCGATCGCAGGCGAAGTCAGCGCCGCATTCTCAGAATCAAAGTAGTTGCCTGAGAGATTAGTTGCCCAAACACGATTGCCCGAATGGGCACTGCCCGGGCCGGGAGTCGCCGCCGGTTCGCCCCATTCCCATGAATTGGGAGGGAAAGTCTGTACCCGATAGCCATTACTGCCCGCTTCGAAATTCTCAAAGTACACCGTATCCGTCAGGACGTAACCCGGTGCGTTGCATAAAGCAGGATCGGCTTCTAAGGCAAGATCTTGTACCCGATCGGCCGTTAGCTCTGAAACCCATTGCGTCGTGGACTGATAACCCGTAATCCAGGCTGTAGCGACAAAAGTGTAATCGACACTTTCCGGCAAGGTGATGGCGTAATAGCCGGTGACGGGATCAGTCCAGATCGTGGTGCGGGTATAGCCCAGGCCATCGATCGTAATGCTGGCATACAACGGCCAACCGGTTCTGTTATCGTGCACAACACCGCTGACCACATACGAGGCCGGACGAGCTGGCGGCCAATCTTGACCCACGCGTGGGCTGTCGCTGATACGCAGTTCATCGAAGGTGGCATTCGCTTGCTCAGTTTGCCACTGATTCGAGCCAATGTAGATCGTGGGGGGCAGGATGTCGGGCAAGCGAGCCGTGCCTGAACTTTCTCGGCGTTCGCCATCGGTGAAGAGGACGATGTCGTTGCCTTCCCAGGCCACGGCGATATGATGCCATTCGTCCGCCAGCCAATGATTCACGTTATAGCCGACACCCGTTTCCTGGTTACTATTCCAAACCATGAAACGCAGGTTATTGGCGCCATCCTTCATGATGCGCAGCCGGTTGTACCAATCACCGCTGCCTGCCTCGAAGAAGGTATACGATTGGCCGTCGCTGCCGTTCCAATGGGGTTGCACCCAAAACTCGATCGCGCCCCGTTCGAGATTGAGATTGTCCGCCGCGGTATAAGTTAATGTGTCAGTCGGGTCGATGACCACGCCGTCTGCATACCGGCCGGAAGGCGTGAACGTTGTGCCATTCTCAACACCCACCTCACCTTCAGCGCCGGTGTAATCACCGTCGAAGTGCAACAACAACAATGTTTGATCATCCGGCGTGTAAGGATCATCAATTGTGTAAGTATAAAGTTGGGGAGCAGCGATAGGTGCGGCCTGAGGGCTTCGCTCTGGCGCCGCCGCTTGAACAGAAGGAGGCGTTACAACGCCGGGCAATGTGAGTAAAAGCCAAACTCCGGCCAGTGTCGCGAAGGAAACCAGACAGGTGGAAATGAAAGAGTGTTTCACAGGTGTATCCTTCTGTTCAAGATATGAGTCGTCCCTACAGCAGTGAATAGCTAGCAGGGTCGAGTTGTGCTTTGAAAGACAGTTGAGGCAGGCGATTTGGAGGTAATCGGTTTATCGTTTTGCTTGGGGAGTAAAATGCAAGGCGCAAGCCTGATTCTACCCACCTGATTATAAAGGAAGCAAATCGATTTTTCAATAGTGCTTTGGTCGTATGTAGGCGGTTGTAGCGTGTTGCACGTCTGTGCAAGTAGATCCAAAGTGTGAAACCAATTTCATTGCGGCAACGCACATTCATACTTGACCAAGATTGTTAAGATTGTTTAACGGCTAATGCCTGCTGATGGGCGTGGCGCTCGTCGCGCGAAAGTCTTCCTGCACCACCACGGGCAAACCAACGTCGACGCCCAGCAGGATGCCGCTCAAGAGTGAGGCTTGCGGTTCCGGCAGAATCTGTTGAATGACGACGTAGGCGCGATTCCGAAAGCCGTAGATGATCGGGAGGATGAGGTTGCCTTGATCGCGCGCCAACACCTTCACTTGCTGACGATCGATCAGCGAGTACACGCCTCGTAGCGTCAGATACTCGACGTAATCGAATGTGGAGATTGATCGGGTAGTGTCAATCGTTCGGCGCTGACGTGCTGGTTAATCTATGTGGCGCGCACATCGGGATTGGGATCATCAGGTGTTAAGCCATAAAGAGCTGCTCATTGATCGGGAAGACCATCGGCGTTCACAGCGATTAGCTCGGGCCATCGCCATGAGTCAACTTCGATCGTCAACCAGGGTAAGTGCCGCCATCCGTGAGTCCTTTAGTTCAGAATTCGCTGTTCCGATAATCAGCGAGTCTGTTCCGATAATTTTATCGGAGCGTATTTATTTGAACGGGCGAATCCTGCTGTTCCTGAGTCTAACGGTGTATGGGTGCCAATGATGATGAAGAACGATCGATGAGGCTCGGAGACCACTGCACGGCCTGTATTGCAACTTCGGACTTCACGGATGGGGACTGTGTGTTCTGAAGTAGAGGGATAGAATCAGGGAAACGAACTGGAGCGCACACAGATGGGAGAAATGCCGATCTGTGTGCGCTCCAGTGCTGAAAAGTCGGGGCGCGGAGATTTGAACTCCGGACCTCACGGACCCGAACCGTGCGCGCTAGCCGGACTGCGCTACGCCCCGAACTGCACTTGAGATTTTCGGGTTAACCCTCAAGCGCGCGGGATTATACCTAATTCAGGTGAGATGTGCAAGGGTCGGGCAAAGCCGAGCTGCCCAGCTGATGCAGGCTGGCAATGGTGATGCGTGCCGCTTCCAGTCCCGCTCGCACGTGTTCCAGGTCGGCCCACTCACAACGCAATGCAATGCCGCAGTCGCTGGAAAACTCGCGTGGGGTCGGAATCAGTTTCACGACATGCCCGCTCTTAGCCGCAATTTTCTCGGCACGCAGGGCGGCCGAGGTCGTGTGAAACAACACAACGCCATATTTCATCGAGCGATCACCTCTACGGCGTGCACTGCCGTTTGAATCTCTTCCCGCGTCGTCAACACGCCGGGCGCAAAACGTACCGTGCCCTCTGGAAACGTGCCCAGGGTGCGATGGGCCGCCGGCGCGCAGTGCAGGCCTACCCGGCACAACACGCCAAACTCTTCGTCCAGCCGCCCGCCCACTTCCGACACACGTTTGCCAGCGACCGTGAACGACACCACGCCCGTCGATCGATCAACCTCTACCGGGCCGTGCACGTTCACACCGGCGATCGCACGCAGACCCTCGTTGAGCAGTTGGGCCAGTTCCTGTTCGTGGGCGCGAATCGCGTCGATGCCGCGCGCCTGAACCCAGCGCACTCCCGCGCCCAGCCCTGCGAGTCCGACCCCATTGGGCGTGCCGCTTTCGTATTTGTCAGGCAGATCGTTGGGTTGTTTCTCAAACTCCGATCGGCTGCCGGTGCCACCGCGGACCACAGGTTCCAGCAGGTGGGTATCGACCTGATCGTTGATGATCAGCCCACCGGTGCCTGGCGGCCCGTACAATCCTTTGTGTCCCGTGAAGGCCAGGAAATCGAGCGGAGTGGCCTGCAGATCGATCGGGATGACGCCCGCCGTCTGCGCCGCATCGATCAACACCCGCGCCCCGTGATGCCGCGCTATCGTCGTGACTTCCTCAATCGGTTGCAGCATGCCACAGACATTGCTGGCATGATTGACGATCACCAATCGCGTGCTCGAGGTGATCGCGCGCTCGATCTGGCCGAGATCGAGCGTGCCATCGCTCGCACAGGGAACGACGGTGAGCTGCACGCCTGCCGCTTCCAGTGCGCGCAGCGGGCGCATCACGGCGTTGTGTTCCATGGACGTTGTGACCACGTGATCGCCGCTGTGGAGCAAGCCGTGCAATACCAGGTTGATGGCGTGCGTGGCATTGAGCGTGAAGATGATGCGCAGCGGATCGAACACATTAAACAACTCGGCCACGGCCTCGCGCGCGGCGTAGACGATGCGGCCGGCTTCGATCGATAAGCGATGACCTGAGCGGCCGGGGTTGCCCCCGGCACGCTCAAGAAAATCGATCATAGCCTGTGTAACTTCGGGCGGCTTGGGCCACGAGGTGGCGGCGTGATCGAGGTAGATCATTTTTCCAGGTTGAGGCGAAAGCCACCCTCCGGCGTATCTTCCGCAGTCACGCGCCAGCCGGCTTTTTCCGCCGTGCGCGCCACGTTATCGCGCGACGTGCCGGAATCGACCAACACTTCCAGACGACCCTGCTTGAGTTGATCGATGGCTTGCCTGGTCAGCAGCGCGGGCTGCGGGCACGATAGTCCACGGGCATCGACGATGGTTATAGCGTTCACGTTATTCTCCTAGGCAGTGTGTGGTTCGCGCAGCGTCAGGCCTAACGCGCCGCACACGATCAGACCGGCGATCACCGCTGCTCCACCGTAGGGACTAATCCCGGTGGCCGAGCTGGCTAGATTGAGGTTGTGGGCAAACGCACCGCCGACGATCATCCCCAGCGCAAAGATCGCGGCGTCGCCATCGCCTTCACCCGATAGAATCAACTGCCGACCGGGGCAACCGCCCGCCAACGTAAAGGCCAGGCCGGCCAGCACCATGCCGCCGATATTCCACACGACATCGGTGTGCGCGATCGGTTGGTTCTCAAAGCCGGGCTTGAATTGCCCTAAAACAAGATTGGTCACAAACGCGGCAGCTAGCAGCGCGAGGATGCCATTAAGCAGGTGCGTGTCACGCAGCAGGATTGTATCGCGCAGTGCGCCGATGGTGCAGAAGCGACTGCGCTGCGCCAGCATCCCGATCAGCAGGCCCGCGCCCAACGCGATGAGGATCGGCGCGTGCTGACTGCCCGGCCCTTTTTCCGAGAAGAAGATCGGGCCACTGGGCACGCCGTTGGTATCGCAACCAAACAAGGGAGCCAGGATCAGCAACAACAGCAAACCGATCATTAAAGCGGGCATCACCCAGCCTGCCGCTGTCGACGTTGGCCGATTACGGCCCAGACTGAAACCACGGCGCAGAAAGACGATGCCGACGCTGACGCCGATGATCAATCCGGCAATGCCAAAGAGGGCGTTCCAGTCTCCGCCGCCCAGGCGCAAATACGCGCGCCACGGACAACCCAGAAAGATCAGCGCGCCGATGGCGGCAAACACGCCCAACACAAAGCGCACGACGGGCGCAGAACCCGCGCGCGGTTTGAATTCGCGAAAGATCAAGGCTGCGACGAGCGCACCCAGCACGAACCCAATGATTTCTGGCCGGATGTATTGAACCGCGGCGGCGCGATGCAGGCCCAATGCGCCGGCGATGTCGCGGCTGAAGCAGGCGACGCAGATGCCCATGTTGCCGGGATTGCCGAGGTTGACGAGCAGGGGTGCGATGATGCCGATGAGGAGGCCGGTGATAATCGGCCCCCAACGTGACGAGAAGAAACTACGAATCGTTGCCATGTGGCTCCTTGTGGCAGATGAGCGTGCGCAGCACCTCACCTGACAGGCAGAGCCAACCGGCTAGGCGGCGGGACCTGGCGAGGAATGCAGCGTGAGGCGAGCGCTAAGGTTGAGATCGATGGACGAATGCAGCCCGTGCATTGTGGACAGCACGAATCAGGTCTTGCGATTCACAACAACCATGGCTCACCTCCTCTGAGAGTTAAACAGCGCTCCTACTATAACAGCAAGCCAACGACCTGTCTGAGTGACTATCGTCAGGTCTTGCGGGTTATTTTCGTCAGAACTCTCGCGGTACAATGGGGTCATGACGATTCTCAGTGTTTGCCTGTTGCTTCTCGCCGCGGTGTTGCACGCTCTCTCCAACGCTTTGATCAAACGATCACGTGACAAATTGGCTTTCACGTGGTGGATGTTGATGGCCTGGGCCATCATCGGCTTCCCGCTGATCCTTTTCGTCGGCCAACCCCCACCGATCGCCTGGCTGATCATTCTCGTCAGCGGTTTGATCGAGGCGGTGTACTTCATCACACTGACGCGCGCCTATGCGCTGGGCGATCTGTCACAGGTTTATCCCCTGGCGCGTGGCTCGGCGCCGCTGTTCGTGCTGCTATGGGCGATGTTGTTTCTGGAGGAGCAGCCCACGCTCGCCGGGGTAGGGGGCATCTTGATCGTCGTGATCGGGTTGTATTTGGTGAACCTGCCGGCGCTTTCTGAATGGAAACGTCCGTTGTTAGGTTTCAAATCACCGGCGGCACGCTGGGCGCTGTTGACGGGTTTGCTGATCTCGATCTATTCGGCCATCGACAAGGTGGGCGTGCGCTACGTTGATCCACTGCCGTACCTGTATCTGTTTCTTGTCGTCACGTGGATCGCTCTGGCGGCGCAGTGGCTTCATCCCGATCGGCGAGCGGCGCTCCGTGCAGAGTTGAACCCTGATTGTAAACGGAGGATAGCGCAGGCTGCCACGATGGCTTTGTTGGGCGCAGGCGCCTATGCCTTAGTGCTCGCCGCACTGCGTCTCAGCCCGGTCAGTTACGTGAGTCCCGTGCGCGAGCTGAGTGTGGTCATCGGCGCCTGGATCGGTGTGCGCTTCATGGGTGAGACGGGTGGCCGCTTGCGCGTCGTGGCGGCTGCGCTCGTCGCGCTGGGGGTGATCGTGATTGCCCTGGGTGGTTGACAGGCCGATCGGGGCGTGGTAACATATAAGCGTTCGTTTATATATCGAGGAGCCATGAGCGCACGCCCATCCCACAAAAAACAGCTGCAGGCTTTGCACAATCTGGCGCACACTTTTTACGCGTTGAAGGATGTGGTGCGGCTGGAGATGCTCAGCGTGCTGGCCGGGCGCGAATGCACGGTCAACGAACTGGCCGCGGCGCTGGACAAAAGCCAGCCGTTGATGTCGTGGCATCTGCGGCGCTTGAAGGCGGCCGGCATCGTCAAGATCCGCCGATCGGGCCGCGAGGTGTACTGCTCGCTCGATCGCGACGTGTTACAACAGCAGCACGAAAAGTTTCAGGAGCTCATCGGGCTGAAGTAATCCCAAATTCGCAACCCAAAATCTGAAATCTAAAATCGAAGGAGCGTTACCGTGGCTAAAACAGTCGGCAAGAAGTCCAAAAAGGTTCGTGTCGCCATTATCGGCGTGGGCAACTGCGCTTCATCGTTGGTGCAGGGCGTGGAGTATTACAAGGACGCCGCCGAAGGCACCGCCATTCCGGGCATCATGCATACCGTGCTGGGCGGCTATCACATCGGCGATGTGGAATTCAGCGCGGCCATCGACATCGATGCAGAGAAGGTGGGCAAGGATCTGAGCGAGGCGATCTTCGCGGGCCAGAACAACACCTATAAGTTTGCCAATCCGCCCAAGAGCGGCATCAAGGTGGCGCGCGGCATGACACACGATGGGCTGGGCAAGTATCTGTCGCAGGTGATCAAGAAAGCGCCCGGTCCCACCGACGATATTGTGGGGTTGCTCAAAGACACCAAGACCGATGTGGTCGTGTCGTATCTGCCGGTCGGCAGCGAAGAAGCGACCAAGTGGTACGTGGAGCAGGTGCTGCGTGCAGGCTGCGCCTTCGTGAACTGCATCCCGGTCTTCATTGCCAAAGAAAAATACTGGCAGGGTCGCTTTGAAGAGGCCGGTCTGCCCATCATTGGCGACGACATCAAGAGCCAGGTAGGCGCGACGATCACCCACCGCATACTAACGCGCCTGTTTGAAGATCGCGGCGTGCGGCTCGATCGCACCTATCAGTTGAACTTTGGCGGCAATACCGACTTCATGAACATGCTGGAGCGCGAACGGTTGGAGTCGAAAAAGATCAGCAAGACCAACGCCGTCACCAGCCAGCTCGATCTACCGCTGGACCCCAAGAACGTGCACGTCGGCCCCAGCGATTACGTGCCGTGGCTGACCGATCGCAAGTGGTGCTATATCCGCATGGAGGGCACGACTTTTGGCGATGTACCGCTGAACCTGGAATTGAAACTGGAAGTGTGGGACAGCCCCAACTCGGCGGGCGTGGTGATCGACGCCGTGCGCTGCGCGAAGATCGCGCTGGATCGCGGCATGAAGGGTTCGCTGATTGCGCCTTCGTCCTACTTCATGAAGTCGCCGCCCGTGCAGTTCCACGACGACGAAGCCCGCGACAGTGTCGAGAAGTTCATCAAGGGCGAATAAGTTTAACTGTTCCACCTCACCTCCCAGCACTGCCGCCTCGCCCCGGCGCACTGCGTCGGAGACGCGTTGCGCGAGCGCGCCTCCGCCGCTTCGCGGCGGGTGAGGCGGCAGCGCGCGGCACCTGCGGCCTCTCCAGAGCTCAGGAGAGGGGGAGCGGTTTTATTTTCTGAAGCGAGATCATGATGAGCGAACAACCTCCGCTGCCTGTTTCGTTGACTGAGAGACTGCGCCCCAAAGCTGCGAAGATTCTTCAGCCCATCGGGCGCGCGTTGATCCGGCTGCACATCACGGCAAATCTGCTGACGTTCTGTGGCGTGGCCCTGGCCGCGCTCAGTGGACTGTTCATCGCCATGGGCCAGCCTTTTTGGGGCGGGGTACTGCTGATCCTCTCTGCGCCGATGGATGCGCTCGATGGCACAGTGGCGCGGTTGTCCGGCAGTATCAAGAGCAAGTTTGGAGCTTTCTGGGACTCCACGCTCGATCGCTATGCCGAGGCCTGCGTGCTGCTGGGTGTGTTGATCTATGGCCTGAGCCAGGATAATGCGGCGATCGTCGTGCTGGCTTTCGTGACGGTTGTCGGTTCGATTCTGGTGAGCTATGCCCGCTCGCGGGCAGAGACGCTGGGCATCGATTGCAAGGTGGGTGTCTTGACGCGCGTGGAGCGAGTGGCTGTCACCCTCGTCATGTTGTTGTTGAATCCATTTGCGCCCGATATCCCACTGTTGATCGGCCTGGGGGTCATGGCGGTGTTCACGAACATCACGGTGATCATGCGCATCGTGCATGTGCGGCGGGAAATGGATCGGCGTGGAATTTAATTGGCGCAACGTGTGCGTTTGGTTGGTATCAGACACTGGCACTCAAGTGCTGGTGTTTTTGCTTTTAGAACGGTTATAATTGAGGGGAGATGCTCAAGAGGAGTAGCCTGATGTCCCAAGAAGAATACACCATGATCGAGGCCGAGCGACTGTGCAAGACGTTCGGCAATTTTGTAGCGGTGCGCGACGTGTCGCTGCGCGTGAAGGCAGGCGGTGTGCTGGCGCTGCTGGGTCCCAACGGGGCAGGCAAGACGACGACGGTGCGCATGTTGTCGGGTATCCTCGTGCCCACGGCCGGTCAAGCGCGGATTGCGGGCCTGGACGTGGTGACGCACGCGGTGGAGATCCGCCGCCGGGTGGGCGTGTTAAGCGAACTGCCGGGCCTGTATCTGCGCTCGACGGCGCGCGAGTATCTGGATTTCTTTGGATCGATCTATGGCCTACCCCAGGCCGATCGGCAGGCGCGCATTACAGAGCTCATGATGCAGTTCGGCATGAGCGAGGTGCTCAATCGGCGTTTGAGTGAATTCTCCAAGGGCATGAAGCAGAAGCTGGCGTTGATCCGCACAATGCTGCACGATCCCGAAGTGCTGCTGCTCGACGAGCCGACCTCGGCCATGGATCCGCAGAGCGCGCGGCTGGTGCACGATGCGCTGCGGCAACTGCGCGATCAACATCGGCGCAGTATCGTGTTGTGCACGCACAACCTGGTGGAGGCCGAGATGATGGCCGATCACATCGCCATTATCCGGCGCGGTCAGATCGTGGCCGAGGGTTCGCCGTCCGAATTGAAAGCGCAACTGCTGGGCCGGCCGCTGATGGAAGTGCGCTTTGCCGCACCCATGAACGGCACGCTGGGCGCGCTGCGTGAACGGTTGGAAGTGGAAAGCCACGGTGACACGTGGGTGCGTTACTGGTCGAACAACCCGGCCAGCGAGAACCCGCCGTTGTTGCACTGGTTGTCGGAACAAAGAGTGGACGTGGTGACGCTAAGTGAAGTGCCGCGCAGTCTGGAAGAAGTGTATCTGCGCGTGGTCGAACAGCCGATCGGGCAGGAGAATTAACGGATATGGCCGCTATCACTGTAAATCAGAGCAGCGTGAGTTGGTTCAGCGGGATGTGGTTGATCGTGCGGCGCGAACTGCGCGATACCTTCCGCGATTGGCGCATGATCACACCGATCGTGATGTTGACGGTCTTCTTTCCCGTGTTGATGACGTGGGCGGCGGGTGTGGCGCAGAACTTCGTCAATCGTTTCGATACACCGCTGATCGCCGAGCGGCTGATCCCGTTCCTCATGTTGATCGTGGGGTTCTTTCCCATTTCGTTTTCGCTGGTGATTGCGCTGGAGGCGTTTGTGGGCGAGCGTGAGCGCAAGAGCCTGGAGCCGTTGTTGTCCACGCCGCTGTCCGATGGGCAGCTCTACGTGGGCAAGATGATCGCGTCGCTGGTTCCGGCGCTGCTGGCGGCGTTTCTGGGGATTGGCGTCTATTTGTTGGGCCTGTTTGTGTTTCGCGGTTGGACGCCGCCGCCGATCTTGCTGGCTCAGGTCAGCGCGCTGACATTCATGGAAGGCGTGGTGATGGTGGCGGGCGCGGTCGTGGTCTCGAGCCACTCCACCAGCGTGCGCGCGGCGAACCTGCTGGCGTCGTTCATCATCATCCCCATGGCGATTCTGGTGCAGGTGGAGGCCGTCATTCTCTTCCAGGCGATCTACGACGCCATGTGGGGGATCGTGCTGGCGTTGGTGGTGGTGGCCTTGATCTTGATCCGCATGGGTGTGCGGTTGTTCAATCGTGAAGAGCTGCTGGGCCGCGAGATTGATTCGATCAACTTGCGCAACGTGTTCCGCCGGGCCGGGCAGTATTTCGTCGCAGTCGCACCCAATCAGCCACGGGCCCATTTCAATCTGAGCGGCATCTATCGGCATCACGTGCCGGCGGCCTTGCGGCGAACGAAGAACGCCATCCTGGCGATCCTGGTGGCGCTGGGCGTTTCCATGGTTGTGGCCTGGGCCTGGGGCAGCCAATTCAGCCTGCCGCCGGGTGCGCTCGATTTTAGTCATTTCAGCAGTGAGTCGTTCGATAGTGCGGCGACCAACTTCCTGCTGCCTTCGTTTACGTGGCATGCCGTGTGGTGGAACAATACGCGCGCGGTGCTGTTGTACTTTGTCACCGCGTTCTTCTCGTTTGGTTCGCTGGCGATTGTCTTGATCATGCTGCCCGTCGCGCCGATCGCCTTCATCGGCGCGCTGGTGAGCAACAGCGGTTTCAATCCGGTGGTCTTCCTGGCCGCATTTATTTTGCCGCACGGTATCTTTGAACTGCCCGCGGCCATCATCGGCGCGGCCGCGGCGGTGCGCGTGGGAGCGTCGCTCATCAACCGCGATCGATCGCTGACGCTGGGCGAAGGCTGGTGGTCGGCCATCATGGACTTCCTCAAGCTGATGATCTTCGTGGTGATTCCGCTGCTGCTGCTCGCGGCGATCTTCGAGGTGCATGTGACGCCGCGGGTGGTGTGCGCGGTGTACGGCTGCGGAGGATAAAAGGCTGCCAAGGTGACACGCTGCACGTGACCGGCTGATCTCGTAAGAGTGAGATCAGCCGGTCTTTTATGATTGAGCGTACAGCGCCGAAATAGCAATGTAGAATCGAGGTTAGAGTCGTTGGCGGTTGCGCTTCAGATAAGCGTAGGGCGTCATGCCGATGACGGTGCTAAACTCGCGAATAAAGTGGGCCTGGTCGTAAAAGCCAAGCTCGGCAGCCAACCCCGTCGTCGATTGTCCCATCTTTTGTTTGAGAGTAAGACGCGCCGTCTCCACTCTGAGCAACCGCGAATACTGTTTGGGCGACATCCCCACCTGGCTCTGATACAGGCGCTCCAATTGCCTTTGGCTGATGGCCAACTTCCGGGCAAGTTCGGAGATTGGCAAATTCCCTTCTCCCTCACGCAACACCCTCAAAGAGACTGGAATGAGCGCATCTCGCTCTTTGCCCAGATTTAGACGATTGAGCAACCATTCTTCGAGCAGGCTAACCCGGGTTGGGAATGAATCTGCTTCATACAAACGTGCATGGAGGCGCAACAACCCCGGTCGATCCAATACCTCAAGCAGCGTTATCTCATCTCGCAGTTCGGTGAGTGGCACTCCCAGAAACGGATACGCGCCACCTTCGTGAAAGCTGACACCCATGAGATCGACATTCCCCAGGAAGCCCATTCTGCGTGAAACGGTATTGACTCCATCCAAAAATGTGGGGTCGTCTATGGCCTGGGCATCCAGGTGCAACTTATCCCCAAAATTGAAGACCATCCCGAATCTCCCGCGCGGGTGCATATATTCTTCGTGATATGCGCGCAGGGGAGAATCACGCCGGAGATACCAGTATTCTCGCACGTAAGAACACAGGGCTGGATCAGGGGCGATGAGTTGAAAGCCAAGATAAGCCAATTGGGCTTCAGGTGTGAGCGGCATAGCTGCTCTCAAAGATGTCGAAAAAATACAATTCATTGGGCAGGTCTTTCATTATACTAAAACTATATCACAAAACAAAGGAGTCTTGCGTCATGTCTGAAGCCTATACGATCGGGATCATCGTTTTCGACGGAGTGCTCACCTCTGAAATAATCGGTCCAGCAGAAGTTTTCGCCATCGCGAGCAAGCAGGATTGGTTCAGTGGTGCAAGCGTGCTGCTCATTGGCATTGATCCACAACCGACGATTTGTACCGAGGAAGGCATTCGCGTCACAGTGGATGCCACCCTGGCCGATGATCTGATGCTGGATGTCTTGCTCGTGCCCGGAGGAAATGATATGAGCCGTCTCCTGCAACACGACAAAGTGAATGCCTTTATCCAAAAACACGCGGAGCGTGCCCAGTGGCTGGGTAGTGTCTGCGCTGGTGCCTTCGTGTTGGGTAACGCCGGCGTCCTGGACGGCATGCAAGCCACGACCTGGTTTGGTGGTGAAGCGAGCCTACAAGCTCAGTTCCCTGCGATTCAAGTTGTTCACGATAAACCAGTAGTGGTGGATAAACGACGGATCACGGCGAATGGGGGTCTAGTCAGCTATCAAGCGGCACTGGTGCTATTAGGGCAACTGAGCAGCACCGCGCACGCTAAAGAAGTGTACGAAAACCTGGGGCTGGGCCGCCTGAGCACCTGGGCAGAGATGGAAGCCGCTATCAGCGCAGCCCAGCAAATTCAGGCTGACTAATTGAGCGGCGGTTAACAATCTACAGGACAAAGCTATGAAACCTATCCATTTCGCAACGTTGACGCTGTTAGGCGCCATCTGGGGAGCCTCTTTCTTGTTCATCCACATCACCGTGGCTGAACTGGGTTCGTTCAGTTTGATGTTCATCCGCGTGCTGGTGGCCGGGCTTATTCTGGCCGGACTGGCTTACCTCATGTCGCGGCAGCGCCAACCACAGGCAACGCTGCAGTGGCGAAAGAATTGGCGCAAATACCTCGTGGTGGGTCTGCTCAATTCGGCGCTTCCCTTTTCCCTGATCGCTTTTGCTGAGCTGAAGATCACAGTGTCGTTGGCGGCTATTCTCAATTCGACCACGCCGCTGTTTACGGCGATCGTGGCCGCGTTGTGGAGCAAGGAACAGCTAACTGGACGCAAAGTGTGGGGAGCAGTGTTGGGCGTCATCGGCGTAAGTGTCTTGGTAGGCGGCAGTCCGTTGGAAATTGATCAAGGGGTGATCATGGCGGTAGCAGCATCGCTATTGGCCGCGCTGTGCTATGGCAGTGGCACGGTTTACGCGGCCAAAAATATCGGCGGCTTGCCCCCCCTCTATGCATCCATGGCGCAACTGCTGGGCGCCGCAGCGATACTTGCCCTTCCCGCTGCGTTGACGGCTCCTTCTGCACTGCCTTCGGCGACGGCGCTTGTCGCACTGGCGGCGCTCACCGTGCTTTCAACCTCATGTGCCTATTTGCTCTACTTCTTCTTGCTGCGAAATGTTGGGCCGACCCGCACGGCCAGTGTGACTTTTCTGGTGCCGGTATTTGGCAGCATCTGGGGCGCGCTTTTCCTGCAAGAGCCTTTGAGCTCAGGCATGTTGCTGGGCATGGCCATTATCTTCACCAGCGTGGGACTGGTCACCGGAGTACGCATTGACACGAGAGGCGTAAGACGATGGCCGCTCAAAAGCCTAACTAAAATTCGGACCTGACTTCGTGTGCTGGATTTGCTCTACTGAGTGTAGTAAAGAAAGACCGATCCTCATTTGACGAGGACCGGTCTTTTTGTTGAGCGCCGTCACTTGAAAGGAAGATCAAGCTGCCGGTACTGGCTCTTCAACCATGGCCGCTTTGACCGCCGCCTTCACGGTGGAGCCCCAGGCCACCAGCGCATTGGTCACACATCCTTCAAAGCGAGTGACGACGAGCAAGCCACAGGCCAGTGGCAGAGTTTCTGGATTCCCGCCAACGGCACGCGGGAATGATATCGCCGCGAAGGCTGATTAAAAATGCGCCTCCTGCCGTCCCCGGCGATCGGAGCGTTTTCATGCTTTGTAATGAACGCAGTTCTTGGTGTCTGAGTAGTAACGTTCAATCCATTCTATTCGTGCTTATCGGATGGCGTTCGGCCTGCTTAACTTCTCCATCCTGCATTCATATTTTCTACACAATTCTTCGGGATACTAGGGGCATCCCCCCTCAATTAAGGAGCAAGCATGCCACCTCGAACTTTATCCCGTCGTGACTTTTTGAAGATCACCGGGCTTACGCTCGGCACCGGTGTGGCGGCCTGCGGCGGGCTGACCGCACTCGCCACCTATAGCCCAGCCGTTACACTGCCCGCATCCACCTTTGGAGATCAAACCATGTCTAAGAAAATACTCGTCGCCTATGCCAGCAAATGCGGCTCGACCGGTGAGGTCGCGACCGCGATCGGTAAAACACTCGCTCAAAACGGTGCGCGTGTGGACGTCATGCCGTTAAACAAGGTCACCGACCTGCCGGGCTATCAGGTTGTTTTCATTGGCAGCGCCATTCGTGTGGCCAAATGGCTGCCAGAAGCCGCCAACTTTGTGAGTGAAAATCGCACCATCCTGCAGCGCATTCCCACGGCCTATTTCACGGTCTGTATGACCCTGGCCGAAGACACACCCGCTAACCGGACCAAGGCAGCCGGATTCATGGATCCCGTGCGGAAAGTACTCGCCCCGGCGGCCGAAGCGTACTTTGCCGGGCAGGTGGACCCGGCGCGCTTATCCTTCTTCGACAACACCATGTTGAAGGCAAAAGGTACACCGGTAGGTGACTTCAGGAATTGGGACAAAATCAGGGACTGGGCCCAAAGTACCTATGCCCAAACCTGTGCTTGAGCCTGGTGGTACACCAACCGCCTGGCCAGACCTAGCACCCGATGTTCGAGAAGATGTTGCTAGTCTTCA
>JAUQXC010000907.1 GCA_030834825.1 Thermoflexales bacterium | reverse complement strand
CCCATGGCGAACTCTTTGAAACGGTCGAGGCTTTGCTCCAAGCCAGTCGCGTTTTCTTTGAACGGTGTAATCAGCACTTGGCGCAAGTGCTTTCGATCATCGGGTCTCATGCTACAGAAGTTTCTTGATTGCACTTAATGCAATTGCAATGAAATCCCAATGCTTGAAATTGAACATCGCCTAGAGTGAAGACTACTATGTATGTGACTTAACTCTGTCTGGTCACAAACAAATCACAGGAGAATGTAATGAAAAGCCGATCCTTTAACCTCGCCGTGCTGGTGTTGATAGTTGTCGCCGTTGGTCTCGTAGCGATTGCAGTTCAACCTGCCCAGGCCGCTCCCCCCGGAGGCACGACCCCGACGTATTGGGTCAATGATCCTGGCGATGCGGTGGATGCCGTTCCCGGGGATAACGTCTGTGACACAGGTGGCGCGGCCCTGACGGGAACCGGTCGCCAACCATGCACTTTGCGGGCGGCTATTCAAGAAGCCAACGCGGCCGTTGGTGCGGCGCGCGTCATCGCCTTTGAGATGTGTCCCACGGATTTTGCCTCCAACGGCGATGTAGTGGGCAGTTATCGCATCTCACCCGCCACTCCCTTGCCCGCCATGACCAATGGCTTGACCTACGTCAATGGCTACACCCAGGGCTATGGTCAGGCAACGACCGGTTATGACGATCCCACTACTAATGCGACCGCCTGCAACGGCGCAACCACGCCGCGCTTAGCTACACCTAATACCACCAGCTTTAGTCAGGCGTTGAATACCACTCTCGCCGTCGAAATAGATGGCGGCTCATGTGTTTCTCCGGCACCACAAAATGATGCCGATCAAACCACACCCGTCTCTGGTGGCGTTATTCCTTCAGGAAGCATCATCCGTTGGAATGGAACAGCGGGAGCATGCAGCGGCTTTACCGTCACCAGCGATCGCAATGTCTTTGCTGGCTTGAACATTCGTGAGTGGCACAATGCAGGCATTCTAATCATGCCGCTCACATTTACGCAGGTGAACAAGCCCAGCGAAAACACCGTGTGGGGCAATTTTATTGGTACAGATCTGACTGGTGCCAGCGCTCAAGGGAATCGTTTTGCCGTGGAGGTTATTGGCCGATCCCACTCGAATTACGTCGGTGATACTTTAGCCATTCCTACCTGGGGCGATGGAGACGCTACTTGGGCTGAAGA
>JAUQXC010000906.1 GCA_030834825.1 Thermoflexales bacterium | reverse complement strand
TAAAGCCTCGACTCCGGAATTGGGTCACCTTAAGCTACAGAGCCGGTCGAGGCGAGGCGTCTCGACCGGCTCTGTTTGTTTTATTGCGGGCGGGATGATCATGGTTGCCCCGCGTTCGGTTGGCTGGCGCAGGCAAAAGTGTAATCGACCCGCCAGCTCTGCAAGACTGGAGTGACGTTGGGATCGGAAGTG
Source organism: Thermoflexales bacterium (assembly GCA_030834825.1). Lineage (GTDB taxonomy): Bacteria > Chloroflexota > Anaerolineae > Fen-1058 > Fen-1058 > Fen-1058. The sequence continues at coordinate 2,854 of JAUQXC010000906.1, read as the reverse complement.
AAGAGATTGGCACGCAGACTTAACAGCGGATATTTCTGCGCATCGATCGCTTGTAGCGAGCCGCCGTTTTCGATGTTGCGTACTAATGTAGTGCTACTTTGATTATCGAGGACATCCACCGTGATGCGTGTACCTGGTGGTGTCTGCGCTTGCCATGTGACTTTATCCCACGAGCCAATCGCGCCTTGTGGACAATCCGTGCGGAAGGCAAACAGATAAGCCGGGCCGCGATAGTTGGAATTGGTGGTATTGCTAGCGCCATAGATCGTGCCATCTCCGCAAGCAGTCAGGATGACTGGTCCAGTTTTGACGGCCATACCCAGATTGGTCATGCGCTGCTCGGTAGGATTGTACACAAAGATTTCGTTGGCGCGATAGGTGCTATAGCGATTCATGTATTCGTGTTGCACGCTGCCATATATCTGCGCATCGCTGCCGACCGTTAAACTAGCGATAGGCCCGCCCTCCGGTGTTGTGCCTAGTTCGTGTAAGGTGTTACGCGCTGGATCGTAAGCGAACAGATGCGAACCGCAGCCGCCATAGATTTGCTTATCGGGACCAAGGACCAATGCGCGAATCGTGCATGCTTCGTGTTCGAAAGAACTTTGCTGGTATTCAAAGACCTTGGCAATCGTCGCCTGTTGTGTCTGTGAATCATAAATCACTAGATTGCGATCAGCTCCGATATAGACACGTTCATCTGGACCAACCGTTATGGCGCCGATCAATCTCGGATCCACGATTGGTAGATCGATTGACTTGGTCACGCTTGTCACGGGATCGAACGAGAAGAACAGGGCGTGACGTCCTAACGAACGTGTGCCGCCGTAGACTATCCCCGTGCGATCGACGGCCAACGCAGAAATAAGTTGCAGGCCTTCTGCCACTTGACCTATTGTTTGCGTTTCATCGGTCGCAGGTGTGTAGACGAAGAGATAACCATTGCTCGTGCCGCCGACAAGGCGACCATCGCGCAATGGAACGAGTGCCGTGCCCGCCAGAAAGCGGTCTTTATCTTTGGTCGAAGTAGTAGGTGCAATCTGCCGCGGAGCTGCTGCGGGTTGTTGGGGATCATACTCAAACATCCACTTGGATGTGGCTGAGTCAACCTTCATTCCATAGACTTTGCCATTTTGTCCACAAGTCAACGCGGTAACGGAGGCATAACTGCCACCGATGACGGTATCGGTGAGCATCAAGGTGACAGGAAGGATGATACGTGACTGTACATAGCCGGGCGTTGTATATTGCTCCGAGTCGATCAGGGCGAGGTGATTATCGAAAATGGCATAGAGCTTATCAGTGGTCGCAACGATAGGCCCCCAGGTAGCGGTGTTACTGTGCATACGCTGAAATGCCCCCGTAGTGGGATCATAATCGAAAAAGTATGGCGGATAGAGGGTGCTCTTACCAACAAGATGTCCGTTGTGTCGTACCACAAGCAAGTCAGTGGAGAACTCCTTTTCTGTCGAAGCTACCGGTAGCGGAGTGAGCGTACCACTTGTATCAAACGTCCAGAAACTTTGTCCGCCGTTGACATATACCCCACCACCGGGTCGCGGCGTGAGTGACTTCGCCCCTGTAGTCAGGGTATGCGTGATGAGTTTCCCACTGGTCAAATTCAGCGCAAAAATCTGCGAGGAATAGCTCAGTGTACCGTATAACCAATTATCCTGTCCTATCAGGACATTCTGGATGTAAGGCTTCTTCGGCAATGAGGTGGTAGATGAAAAAACTAGAGGCGCGAGAATACCTCGTTGTACATCGTACTTGAAAGTCGGCCATGATCCAGGCGGAAGGCCATAGATTTGATCACCGGGTCCCACAAGTAAATCCCGCGTAGTACTAATCACGCTTCCTAGATCGCGCGTGAGGCCCGTGTCGGGATCGAATTGAGTCAAGCGAGTGTCGTCTTGCGTCCATTCTCCATGAAGGTTATGCCATTTCTCCATGAAGTTATACAGTCTACCATCAGACGCTAGCGCATAACCTCCCGGAAAACGCAGATCTTCGAGGTAAGGCCCACCAATCGTTTGAACTGAACCAGATTTTGGATCGTAGCGAAAGTTAGCAGCACCGCTGTAGTTAAGGTAGATTTGACCGGAGGCATCAATGCCCCAGATGGAATTGCCTTTTACTGGCAACACCTGTATCCGAGAAAGAGTAATTCCTTCATCAACAAAGGCCACGGCACGAGAATAGTTCATAGGGCTTGGCTTTTGTAGATCTTCCGCCCAAAACAATTGCACAGTCCTGTCCGCCTGAAACGGCTGCATAGCCGCCCACCCAATCGACAGCATCGGCACACCGACGAGAAACATCACACCCATAGCAACCGCCACGCGGCGAGTGAAGAAGTGCAGTCGGGCTTGCCACAACGCCTCGACGCCGACCACAGCAAGAATGTAAAACGCGGGCGTGATCATGATCAGATATTTAGGCGCGTAATACACGGCGGTGCGCGGCAGTAGCAACATGATGAGGGGCGGCAACAAGAGCACAATCGCCAGGAAGTGGCGCGAGAGTTTCGGTAGCGTGGGTGAGAGCAAGCCCAGTACGATTAATCCCACGAACGCCAGCGCGATCGCTTCGCCAATGGGCCAGCCAAGCGGTTGACCGGCGCTGAACTCCAACAATGTCATTCGCGCGAAGTTCGCCACTTGTTGCAACACAGTGAATGGCGACGGGTTGGCCTGCGGCGCGAATAATTCCCGCAGGCCGTAACGCGCGTGGATCGGCCACGGCAGGAACAACACGATGACGCTGGCTTGTACGATCAGCCACTGCCAGATCGGTTTCACTTTGCGGGAGAATCTGAATTTTGGTAAATGATGCGGCAGGGGTACGTAAAAAT
>JAUQXC010000905.1 GCA_030834825.1 Thermoflexales bacterium | reverse complement strand
TGGGCAACATCTACGCCGACGAGTCGTTGTGGCGAGCCGGGATTCATCCGCTCAGGAAGGTGGATAGCTTGGCAGAGGCGGAGATTGCCGCGCTGTATCGGTCGATCCGCAAAGTGCTGCGCAGAGCGATCGAGGATCAGGGCACGGACGCCGGCGATGGTGTCATTGAGGGGGATTACGCACCGCGGGTGTATGGACGCGAGGGCAAACTGTGCTATCGCTGTCATCAACCGCTGCGCAGGATCGTGGTAGGCCAGCGCGGGACACATTTCTGCCCGCACTGCCAACCGCAGCACCACCGCCAGACGAAGGCGAAAAAGTGATTAAGCGAGGTCAGTATGACGGTTGAGCGTTTTATTCCAGTTGTGGCGATCATCGGCGTTGCCCTGCTGTTTTTGTTGCTCGGCGTGGTCTTGATGCTGCGGCAGCGCACTAAAACGCCTATGGCCCATGAAGCTGTCGCCGATGACAAACCCGCGCCGGAGTGGGTGAAGGGACTGGCGGGTACCGCCGGGAAGGCCCTGACCCGCACCCCCGCCACCTATGTCCCGGCCGATGCCATCCTCGTCCGGCGTGATCCCGTGTCGGGCGAATGGCTGGTCGAAGTGAATGGCATGCAGTACTTTAACTTGAAAGACATTCACGATGACCGCGCTGCGAACAAGGTACTGGAAGCATTGAGTGGCCTGCAGCGCTTTGCTGGAACCATTCCCATTGTCAAACCTGAATTGAAAGCACCGCCCGTTGAGAGCGCGGCAGCGCCGCCAGCCGTGCCCGTGGCCTACATCGAACCGAGCGTGGCCCAGGCGATGACAAAAAGCAGCACCCCCATCTCAACTTCTCTGCGGCCGGCGCCGCCCAACACCATTCTCGACCAAATTGAAAAAATTCTGCAGCACAACTTACTGCGCTACCCGGAGTTCGTCGACCGTAGAATTCATGTGGGCGCCGCAGCCGATGGAAGTATGCTGATCGAAGTCGATCGGAAGTTTTATCAACACGCCGACGAAGTGCCCGACCTGATCATTCGCGGAGTGCTCAAGGCCGCTATTCTGGAATGGGAACGCTCCGCCTGAAAAGCGCGGGCCGGTGATGAAACCGGCCCGCGCTTTTTCTGTTACAACCACGCGTCAAACTCGCTTAAGATCAACGTCTCCAGCCGCTGTTTGTCCTCCGGTGGCAGGAAGGCCGCGCGAATCGAGTTGCGGGTGCAGACCCGCAGATCGCGCAGCTTCACGCCCAGGCCCATCATTGCCACCATGTATTCGTCGGTCAGGCTGGTATCGGACACGCTCGGATCGTCTGTGTTGACGGTTACATTCACGCCCATCACGTAGAGATCGCGCAGCGGATGCAGGCCGAAGTTGTCCACCACCCCCGTCTGTAAATTGCTGGTGGGACAAATCTCCAGCGTCACGCCGCGCTGCCGCAGCAGCTGCACCACATTGGAATCTTCAATCGATCGAATGCCGTGTCCGATGCGCTGCGCGTGCATGACTTCCACGGCTTCACGCACATTCTCGGCGCCACCGGCTTCGCCAGCATGGATGGTGATCCCCAGACCATGATCCGCCGCGTGCTTGAATAACGAGGCAAACGGCGCCGCTGGATAATGGACCTCGTCGCCGGTCAGATCGACGCCGACGATGCCGCGATCTCGATAGGCCAGGGCGACTTCGATCACCTGCCGTGCCAGATCGAAGCTATCGTGGCGCACAACGGCACACAGCAGGCGTGCGATGACGCCGGTCTCCGACTCGGCCTGCGCCACCGCCTCAATCACCCACTCTGTCACTTCGTGCAACGGAAAACTTTGGGCATGGGCCAGCGCCGAGGGGCTGAAGCGCAGCTCCAGATACTTCACATTGTCTGAGGCCGCGTCCACCACCGCTTCATACGCCACCCGCCGGACGGCTTCACGCGTCGTGTAAAAGCGGCGCAGTAATTTGAACTTCTCTAGAAAGCGGTGAAAGCCCGGTTGTTCGTCGGTGAACTGCACGTAGGGCCGCAGCTGCTCAATGTTGTAGCTGGGCAGATCAATGCCGTGCTCCTGCGCGATCTCGGCCAGCGTCTCCAACCGCAGCGATCCTTCCAGATGGCGATGCAGATCGACCTTGGGCAGTGCATGCAACAGCCGCCTCAATTCAAGGGTCGATCTGGGCATCGTGCGGGATGGTGTCGTGACCATAAGCTCCAAAGCAGCGGCTGCCGATCCTGTGGAAAATCTACCGCGGGGCGCGCCTCTGCCGGCCCCTTGACTCTGTAGTACTAACTGATGCGAACCGTGGCGGGCCGGCGTTGAGGCTGGGTCTTGGGTAGGGTGAATTTGAAAGCACTGCCTGAGCCCACTTGGCTTTCCACCCAAATGCGCCCCCCGTGCGCCTCCACAATCCGGCGGGCGATGGCCAGGCCCAACCCTGCTCCACCAAAGCGGCGCGTCGCCGAGCCGTCCACTTGATAAAACCGATCGAACACTTTCTCCAGCTTATCGATGGGAATTCCCACGCCGGTATCCAGCACACCCAGCTGGATCATTTCGCCTGCGTTTTTCACTTCAATGGAGATGGTGCCGCCGCGCGGGCTGAATTTGATGGCATTCCCCAGCAGGTTGTCAAATACCTGATTGATGCGATCACGATCGACAGGAATTGGCGACAGATCGGCGTCTGCGTCCAAGCGCAGGAAAATTCCCGACGTCATAGCGGCAATCTCGCAGCTCTGCAGGGCCAGGCGCGCCATGTCGCGCATGTCCTGTTGGCTGAACTGCAATGACTCCCACTCGACCTGCTGCAAGTAAATGATGTCACTCACCAGGCGCGTCAAGGCATTGGTCTTGTCAGCCACAATGGTCAGGCTCTCGCGCTGGGCCTCGTTGAGTGCGCCCATGTCCTCTTCCAACAGCAATTCGACATAGCCCTTGATAAACGTCAAAGGAGTGCGCAGTTCGTGCGAGACATTCTGCACCAGCTCGTCCTTGAGCTGGTCCACTTCCTGCAGCTCTTTATAGGCTTGCTCCAATTTGGCGGCGCGCTCTTCCAAATCGGTATACAACTGCGCGTTCTCGATCGCGGCGGCGGCTTGTGCTGCCGCGATGGTCAAGGTGCGCTCATCGTCCTGGCTGAACGCGTCCGGGATATTTTGATCGATCGCCAGGGTGCCGATGACACGATCTTTCACCATGAGCGGCACCACCAGCAGCGAGCGCACCACCGGATCAAAGAAAATGAAGTCGGGCAAACTGCTGGCATCGGGCACATAGATGGGCGCAGCCGTCGCTGCCACCTTGCCGCTGATGCCTTCACCCACTTTGAGTTTAGCGGCCTGCCGCCACTTCGGCTGCAAGCCGGCCGCCGCGCGAATCTCCAACATCTGCGTTTCAGGGTTCAGCAGAGAAATGCTGACGCCGCGGCAATGCAGCACCCCTTTCAACGTCACCACGATCGAATCCAGCAACGTGGGCAGATCGATGCTGGTGGTTAGCTGTTCGGCAAAAGCATACAGGGTTGACACTTCCGCCAGACGCTGCTGCGTCTCTTCATGCAGTCGGGCATTCTCGATGAGCGCAGCCAGCTGGCCGGCTAAAGTCTGCAATAGTCGCTCATCGTCCGGTGTGAACGCATTGAGGCGCGAACTTTCGACGTTCATCACGCCCACCAGCCGATCGGCGGCCAGCAAGGGCACGGCCAGTTCCGATTGGGTCTGGTCCACCACGGGCCGATAACGCGCATCCTGCTGTACGTCGTTGACCAGCAGCGACTGGCGCATCTGGGCGACCCACCCGACGATGCCCTCACCCAGCTGCATGGGTAAATCGGGGGGGTGCGGGTCAAAGCCATAACCCGCGCGTGCATACAACAGCTTCGTGTCAGCATCAAACAGAATGAGCTCAAACGTTTCAAAGCGCAGGCTACGCCGGATCACTTCCAGGACCCGATCGAGCACCTGGCCCATGTCCAACGAAGAGGTCCCGGCGCGGGCCGCTTCAAACAAGATCGAGATCTCAGCTAGGCGGCGGCGCGTCTCTTCCAGCAGCTGCGCATTCTCGATCGCCACCGCCGCCTGGCTGGTAAAGATCTCGGCCAGATCGACTTCATCTTCGCGGAAACGGCGTGGAACCGATCGGCTGTACACATCCAACGCGCCAATCAACCGGCCGCGGCTGACAATGGGCACGCGCATCAAGCTGCACAAATCTTCCGCTTCAAAGAGCTGGTGGTGCTCCTCGCTCGCCTCCATGGCGCGTAAATCGACGACCAACTGCGACTCGCCCTTCAGGCCCCGGCCCGTGGCATCGGCGATCCAACCCAGCCGTTCCGGCTTGATGCGGAGCTGAGGCACAAAATTCGCGGACAGTCCCCGACTGGCCCGGATGCGCAGCAGCTGGTCGACGGGATTCAAGAGCAGCAGACTGGCGGCTGGTGCGTTAAACGTGCGCGTGGCTTCCTGCACGATGAGGTCGAGCAGAGTATTCAAGTCTAGCTCGGCGGCAATCGCCGCGGCGCTGGATTGCAGGCGTTCCAGTTGTTCGCGGCGCAGACGTTCGGCGGCAAACAGCTTGGTGTTTTCCAGGATGACGGCCCACTGACCAGCGATGGTCATCAACAAGCGCTCGTCGCTGGCGGTAAAAGCATTGACCCGTGGACTCTGCACATCGATGGCGCCGATGATGCGCTCGCCCACACGCAAGGGGACACAGAGTTCCGATCGGGTGGAGGAGATCCCCGGCAGATGGCGCGGGTCTTGCAGCACGTCCGGCACATTGATCAGCAGACCCTGCGCAATCGCCCAACCCACGATGCCGGCGCCGACTTTGATAAAGCGATTACGCTCATATTCGGCTTGCAGGCTGGATGTGGCGAAGAGGTGCGCGTAGTCGCCTTCGTCGTTGACGAGGAACAAGCCGATGTACTCGAACCCCAGCGAACGCTGCAAAGCTTCAACGGTGTGCCGTGTAACTAATTCAAAATCCAGCGAGGCCGTGGCCGCCAGGGACAGTTCGTGCAACGTGCGGATTTCTTCCAGCTGGCGTTTGGTCTGCTCAAACAACCGGGCATTGCTGACGGCGATCGCCGCCAGATCTGAGAGCAGCGTCAACACGCGGATGTCATCGGCGGTGAAGGTATGCTGCTCCAGGAAAGACATGGTAAAGACGCCGATGACCCCATCCGGGCGCTTGAGCGGAAACGCCGCGATCGAGGCGACGTTCAAGTTTTGGCGATACACCGGATCGTGGCTGACATCGTTAATCACCACCGGTTGGCCTTGCCGGAAGACGTGCCAGGTGAGATCTTCTGATTCGGCGTAGGGCACGCGAGGTTCGCGCATGCCGTCTTTGCGCAGCGCGGCGCCGAACACCAATTCATTCTTATCGGGATCGTAGAGGAAGATGTGGGTATAGTCAGACTGGATGAGCGCCAGGGCATTTTGCGCGATGGTGTCCAACACCGACCAGAGATCGAGCGAGGCCGTCACACGCAGGCTCACCTCTTGCAAGGCCGTCAGCTCGGCGACACGCTGACTGGCTTGATCATAGAGCGCGCCGTTATTGATGGCGATCAACAGCATGTCGGCCAGCGACCGCAGGATGTCGGCATCTTCTGCCGAAAAAGCCTGCGGCTCGGTGTGCTCGATGTCGAGTACACCCACCACGTCAGCGCCGCGCTTCATGGGCACAGCCAGTTCCGATCGAGTGCGATCGAGCGCCGCCTCAACGTGGGCCACGTAGCGCGGATCTTGACTGACGTCCGGCACGTTGACGATCTCGCCCGTGCGCGCCGCATAGCCGACCAGACCTTCGGCCAGGGGCTGGCGGATCTGACGTTGACCCAGCTGCTGCGCTTTGCCGCCGGCACTGGAACGCAACACCAGATCCCGGCGTTCAAGATCGACCATGAAGACACTTACCGAATCGTAACCGAACTTCTCGCCGATCAAGTGTGTGATGCGTCGGAAGCGTTCGGACATATCCAGGGTGGCCAGCACGTCACGCGCCACTTCATTCAGCAACGCCAATTGCTGCGAGCGGCGCGTCACGCGCGCAAACAGCTGGGCGTTGTCAATGGCCACCCCGATCTGATCGGCGATGGATCGGATGACGTTGATCGACTGCGGGGCAATGGTGCGCGGTTCGTAGCTCATGACGCCCAGCACGCCCACCACACGCCCGCGCGCCCGCATCGGGGCCAGGGCCATGGCTTGCACGCCTTCTTGTCGCACCTGCGGCACCGCCAGACGTGACTCATTCTCCAAGCTGCCCGTCACAATCACTTCGCCCGTGACCACGGCCTGGCCCGACAGGCCCTGTCCCAGGCGCAGGTGCATGTTGCTGGCCAGGTCCTGCTGCCGCCACCCCCGGTGCACGCGGATGCTCAAATCCTGCGCTTCTTCATCCACCAGACTGATCGCACCGGCTTCAAAACCCACCACCTCCAGCGCTTTATCCAAAGCGGTGTTCAGGGTTGTTTCCAAATCAAGCGACTGGCTGACGGTAGCCGAGACGCTGTTGAGCGCCGCCATATGGTCGGCGCGGCGTCGCACTTCAACGTGCAGGCGAGCATTCTCAATCGCCGCCGCCGCCTGCGTCGAAAACGCATAAGCCATCTGGATGTCTTCCGAACTGTAGACGTCGGGCCGGTAATTATCGACATTCAAAATGCCCAGAATTTCATCCTGGCGACGGCTGAACAACGGCAGTCCCAACCAACAACGAACAGGGCTATTGTCGATCATGCCCAACCAGCGTGGATCCGAATGCGTATCGGGAATGTAGATCGGCCCCCGAGCTTGCAGCAATGAACGGATGGTGGGCAGATCATTCACCTGCTCAGCCAGGGCAGCTTCCAGCGGCTCGGCCAGGCCGCGCGTCATGACCAGCCGATAGCGGCCCTGTTCGTTGAGTAAGAGCGAAGCGCTGTCGTAGGGCACGACATCCCACAGCCGATCGATGATGGCATTGAGGACCGCATTCAAATCCAGCGTGGAATTGACCACCGTCATCACTTGTTGCAGAGCGGCTGTCGTGCGCTCCTGGCGCACCAGCAAGCGATCGGCTTCCGAAGCATTCACGGGGCGCAGCACGATCTGGATCGCCGCCACGCGCCGCTCTTGAATAATGGGACGTCCGGCAAATTCGACACGGCGGGCACCCAGGACGGCCTCGCCGGGGGAGGGAAGGAGTGGAGTCAGATCGAGCAGGCCGCGCGCCTCGGCGCGCTTGACGGCGATCTGGCGCAACAACTCCTGCCAGCGTGAGTGCGAGCTGCTCTCGAGGAAACCTGCAAAGGAGGGTGATTGACGGAGATCTGGCCCAGCGACACCCAACAGCTGCATGGCTGAGGCGTTAGCCGCCAGCACTCGCCCCTGTCGGTCGAGCACCAGGGTCGGGCCAGCATGCGCAAACAAGAACGACTCAGCCTCGATTGGCGGCGGGGCTGCCGAGGTCGCTCGTGTGCGCGCGGGCCGCTTAACGTCTCTCACCGATCATGCTCCCGGAACAGCCAGCCCCAGTAACGCAATACAATGATGAGCGCCAGAATCGCCGCGGCCACCAGCGGCACGGTATGACCCACCAGATAAAACCACTCACTCAAGATCAAATCGGAGGCCGCCTCTGGCACGGTGGGCGCGCTCAGTACGATCCAATCGCAGACGGATGAGAGGAGGACCAGGGCCAGCGCCACATACAACCAGCGATAGTACGGCTTCATTTTTGTCACGGCACCCAGTTTGCGACTGAGCATCGCAAAAATGTACAACAGATATAGAATCGCGAGGTAGGCCGCCAGCGCGGCCGGTATCGTCAAGATCGTCACGATCGGCTCCCGGTCATCAAACGCAGGAGATTATAGCCCAACCCGATCAGGCTGGCGCCGCCCAAGAGCAACAGCACATCGCCGACCCAGCTGGGGCCGCCCACAATAAAGACATCGGTCACGACCGCGCCGGCGAGCAGCACCAACGGCACGCTAAACCAGCGGTAACGCGAAAGGCGTCCCGAGGTGACCTGATAGAAGCGGGCGATGCGATAGAGGACCACCAGCAACACACAGACGACACCCCAGGCAATCAACAACAGGACATCATTCACAATCACCATACTCATCCGTCATCCTAACGCCGCACAAAGGCTTCGACAAACGAATCGGCCATGCGGCGCGGGCTGCCGCTCATGATGCCTTCGCGGCCTTCGAATTTGGACTGCACTTCAATGCCATTGCGCGTGATTTCATACTGGCGGATGTCCTTGGCGTGATCGCTGCCGCGCAGCTTCAACACCAGCAGCGCCTTGCGGATCGCGCTTTCAATTTCCACGTAACGCAGCATCAGATACGAGTCGGCGACAAAAGCCACATCTTCTTCAGGGCTTTCCAGCTCTCCGATCAATGCGCCGCTCTCACGCGTCAAGAGGCTGGTCAAGCCTTCGCGCTTCAAGGAGTTGATGAAGCCATAGAGAATGCCGCGCAAGGCCACGGGGTCTTCGCTTAAGCGATCGAAGTGGGAGAGGCTGTCTACCAGAATCCGCTGAGCGCCAATCTCTTTGATCATGGTCTGAATGCGCCCGTCCACGCCGCCCAAATCGGAATAGCTGACCTCCGGGCTGGTCATGATGACGCGCAATTTGTTCGCCTGCTCCAGCGCACGAAAGTCCCAGCCGAAGTTGGTCGCGTCGTCGTAATACTGCTGTGCAAATTCTTCGAACGTCAGAATCAGTCCGGGCTGATTGAACTGCATAATCCCGCTGTGGATAAATTGCATGCCCAGCGTGGATTTACCCGTGCCGGGTGCACCTTCCACCAAGTTGGCCGACTGGCCCAGGAAGCCGCCGTCTAACATTTCATCCAGACCGCTGATGCCGGTTTTCACTCGTTCCATGGATCTTCACTCCACCGGGCGCGACCAGCAAACCGCTGACCCCGCCCGCCAGGCTAGTGCAGCGCTTTCTCGTCTACCGCGTGCCGCGAATCAAGTGATAGATGGCCTTGACCCGAAATTGCCGATCATCACTGGCCGAGACAAAGTGCTTGATCTTTTCACGAATCTGGGCATCTTTGGTCAGCGCATAGACTGTCAGCGTGCCGCTGGCATGTTGTTCCAGGACTTGGGCCCGGACCAGGTCCTCCAGGTCGAGCTTGATCACGGCCGCATCACGCCCGATATAGCGCGCAATGTTATCGATCGTATCGGTCGTGTGCGGATTCTCGAAGAAAAAGATGACGAGATCCCACTTGATGAACGAATTCACCGTGGTCTTGAGAAACTCCAAAACCTCCGGATCCATGTCGTCCATCAAGCGCCGCGACAGATCGCCGGTGCCGGGCAGCGAGGAACGCTTGCGCGGTTGAGCAGGTTGCCATTCGGGTAGTGAGTGGGATTCAGAATCGTTCATTTTCGCTGCTTGGGAGGTGCGCCAATCTTGGCGCCGCTGCCGGTCTTACCGCCCGGCAACGGGGCTGCCCCCGACGCACCGTGGCAATGTTTATACTTCTTTCCACTACCGCACGGGCAAGGATCGTTGCGGCCCACCACTTCGTCCGCCACCTTGCGTACCGGCTGGCGGCCCCTGCCACTACTGCTCGGCGCATTGGTGCTGAGCCGCCTGGGTTGCGGCGGCGGCGCCGATTGGGCCGGCTGCACCCGATAGATATCGCGCGCAACCTGGCTGCGAATGGAAGTCAGCATATCGTCGTATGTTTCGGCGGCTTCGCGCTTGTACGCCACCACGGGATTCTGCTGCCCGAAAGCGCGCAGGCCAATCCCTTCGCGCAGCGTATCCAGATCGGTCAAATGCCGCACCCAATGATTGTCAACCGCGCGCAGCAACGTAATGCGCTCGGCCTGCGGCATCACGTCGCCCAGTTGCTTTTCTTTCTCCGCATACGCCTGCGCGGCGTACTCCGTCAACTGTTCTTCAATCACATCCGGCTTCAGATCGCGCCAATCCTCCGGCGTCAGGCTGGCCGGCAGGGGAATCAGTCCCCGCGCCGCGAGCATCAAACTGCTCAGATCGTAATCGTCAAGCGGGCCGAGGGTATGCTGCGCCACCAGGGCGTGAACCTCATCGGCGATCATGTCGACGATGATGGGCTTTAGATTCTTCTCGCTCAAGATCTTGCGGCGCTGCGCGTAGATGACATTGCGCTGCGTGTTGACCACATCGTCATATTCCAGCACGTGCTTGCGGATGTCGAAGTTGTAGCCTTCCACCCGCACCTGCGCCTGCTCGATCGACTTGCTCAGCAGCGAATGTTCCAGCGGCTGATCGTCATCGAACTTGGCCCATTCCATCACGCTCTTAATGCGATCGCCGGCGAAGCGCCGCATCAACTCGTCTTCGATCGAAACGTAGAAGCGGCTCGATCCCGGATCGCCCTGCCGGCCCGCGCGCCCGCGCAACTGATTGTCGATGCGGCGCGACTCGTGCCGCTCAGTGCCGATGATATGCAGCCCACCCAGCGTCACCACTTTTTCCCGATCGGCCTCCGCCTGCTTCTTCGCTTCCGCATAGGCCGCGTCCCACTCCTCCGGTGGAACCTCTGTCAGATCGACACCCTTCTTGCGCAGGATTTCGCGCGCAATGCCTTCCGGGTTGCCCCCCAGCAGAATGTCCACTCCGCGCCCGGCCATGTTCGTAGCGACGGTGACCGCACCCGAGCGGCCCGCCTGCGCGATGTAGGTCGCTTCTTTTTCGTGTTCTTTCGCATTCAAGACATTGTGAGGAACGCCACGCCGCTTCAACATGCCGGACAACATTTCACTGGTCTCGATCGCGACCGTGCCGAGCAACACCGGACGCCCCTGCTCGTTCAGCTCCGCCACTTCGTCCACCACGGACTTGAACTTGCCCGCCTGTGTCTTGAAGATCATATCCGAGTTATCCACCCGCACCATGGGGCGATGGGTGGGAATAATCACCACATCCAGATTATAGATCTTCTGAAATTCTTCCTCTTCCGTCTTGGCCGTGCCGGTCATGCCCGCCAGTTTACGGTACATGCGGAAATAGTTCTGAAACGTGATGGTGGCGTAGGTCAGGCTCTCGCGTTGAACGTCGACGCCTTCTTTCGCCTCAATCGCCTGGTGTAGACCTTCGCTGTAACGGCGGCCATACATCAAACGACCGGTGAACTCGTCGACAATGATGACCTGCCCTTCTTTGACGATATAGTCCTTGTCGCGCTTGTAGATCACGTTGGCGCGCAACGCATTATCGAGATACGGAATCCACTCGAAGTACTGCGTCTCGTACAGATTCTCCACGCCCAGGATCCGCTCGATCTTCTCGATGCCGCGTTCGGTCAACGTGACGTTGCGCGTTTTGTGTTCGATGACGTAGTCGCCATCCGGCTCCTCGGCGTCGTCGTCGCTCGACGGCTGCAAGCGGCGCACCACTTCCGAGAACCGCACATACAGATCGCTGCTCTCTTCCGCCGGGCCGGAGATGATCAAGGGTGTGCGCGCTTCGTCGACCAGGATGTTATCCACCTCGTCAACAATGGCGTAATGCAGATCGCGCTGCGCACACTGCGTCAATTCCCATACCATATTATCACGAAGATAGTCAAAACCAAATTCGTTGTTGGTCCCGTAAGTGATGTCGGCCAGGTAGGCTTCACGCCGCGGCACCGGCCGCAGATGGTTGTAGCGGTCATCTTGCGACTTCACCGTGGGATCGAAGAGAAACGCCGACTCGTGCTGAATCACACCCACGGTCAAACCCAGCGCGTGGTAGATCGGCCCCATCCACTGCACGCCGACCTTGGACAGATAATCATTGGGGGTGATCAGGTGCGCGCCATGCCCGGCCAGCGCATTCAGATACAATGGCAGGGTGGCGACCAGCGTCTTGCCTTCACCCGTCTTCATCTCGGCGATCTTGCCTTCGTGCAGCACGGCGCCGCCGATCAGCTGCACGTCGAAGTGCCGCAAGCCGATCGTGCGTTGCGACGCTTCACGCACGGCCGCAAAAGCCTGCGGCATCAGCTCCGCCAGCACGGTATTAACGGCCTTGAAATATTCATCCTCGATCTTCTTGACGCCGTAATCCTGTTGCCGCCGCTGGTCGACGTCGTCTTCGGCCTGTGCCGCAACGCGCGCCTCTTCCCAGCGCTCACGCAAATCCTTGACGCTCGCGCGCAGTTCCTCGCGGAACTCCGTCGTCAGGTGACGCAGCTCTTCCTCGGACATCGCTCGATACTCCGGCTCCAGCGCATTGACCTCGTCCAGCAGGGCCTGATACTTCGCCAGCGTGCGCTGCGCCGGATCACCGGTAAATTTAGCGACAATTGCTTTAAACATCTAACCTCAACTTCTGATCTGTGATCTTTAGTTTATGATTTCATCTTGCGCGAATCGCGCTCGATGTCATTCCCTCGTGCTTCTGGCGTGAATCCAGACACCTGCCTATTGGCGGCACTTGCTAACCCATCAGCTTGGATGCCCGACACGCCCAGCGCGCCTCCGCCGCAAAGCGGCGGGTAAGGCGAAAGCATTCGGGCATGACGGCATGCAGGAATAGTTCATCACACCGACAGCGGTTTTTACTAGTGCCACTGCTTCACCTCATCCAGCCTGGCTCGAAACCGGCTGGTCTCTTCTACATCAGAGAAAGTATGCTGTGATGCTTTGTACAATATACGACGGGTATCCTTGTTATCTATTCGATACAAGCCATAAACAAGCCGGTGCGTCTAGCAACTGGTTAACTGATTACTGATAACTGACAACTGACCGCTACTCGTTGAACATCTGGCCCACCGACATGCCCTCGTGTATGCGCAGAATGACTTCGCTCAGCAAAGGCGCTACGGATAAAAGCGTCATGTTCGGCAAACGCTTGTCCTCGGGCAACGGCACACTGTTGGTCGTGATGATTTCCTTGATCGGCAGCGCCCGGATCCGATCGATCGCCGGTGGCGACAGGACCGGATGCGTGAAACAGAGATAAATGTCGCCGGCCCCATTGGCTTTCAGGATATTCACTGCGCCCGTCACCGAGCCGGCGGTATCGACTTCGTCGTCGACCAGGATCACCGAGCGCCCTTCCACCTCGCCAATCACGGTCAGCGATTGCGCCTTGGCATCGTTGCCGGTGCGCCGTTTCTCGATGAAGGCCATCGGCAAGTTGAGCGTCTGCGCAAAGTTGCGGCCTTTCTTGGCAAACCCCAAGTCGGCGGTGACCACCACACTCCCACCCGGCTGGCGCTCCAGATGCTTGGCCATCACGTAATCGCTGAGCAGGTAAAAAGTACTCACCTCATCGCCGGGGATGCCGAAGAAACCTTGAATCTGCCCCGCATGCAGATCGAGCGTGAGAAAGCGATCGGCTCCCGCCGTGGTGATCAAATCCGCCAGCAAGCGCGCCGTAATCGGCACCCGCGGCTGATCCTTCTTATCGCTGCGCCCATAGGCGTAATAGGGCATCACAGCCGTAATGCGGCCGGCGTTGGCGCGCTTCACGGTGTCCAACAAAATCAACAGTTCCACAATATGATGGCTGACCGGAGCCGTCAGGGTTTGAATCACAAAGACATCTTTGCCCCGCACACTGGCCAACAGCCGCACGAAGATGTTGTCATTGGGAAAGCGGATGATCTCACGCGGGCTGAGGGCCACGCCCAGGCACTCGCAGATTTCTTCGGCCAGATCGGGACACGAAGTTCCGGCAAACACGCGAATATCACCATACGTACGGACGTTATGCATCAGGGCTTGCCTTTCAACTCAAATGACACGTACTATTCAAGCTATGAATGTGGAACACGCCTTCACGCATTTCCACCAAACTTAACGACGTGTTACCAAAATGAAATGGGTGGCGCCGGTTCAGCTCCAGCCCCAACATCGCGGCGAGATACACGGCAAAGGTGCCGCCATGTGCCACGATGGCTACTTGTTCGGTAGGATACCGCGCGCAAATATCCTGCATGGCGGCCATGACGCGCGCCGCGAAATGAGCACGTTCTTCGCTCCCGGCCACAGGCACGGCCCACGGATCTTCCAGCCAGCGATTCGCCAACTCGGGATGACTCGCGGCCAGCTCCGTCCACGTCATACCACCGATCACCCCGAAATCATATTCCATCAGACGTGCATCTAGATTCACGGGCAACTTACAGCGAGCCGCAATGGCCTCCGCCGTCACTCGGGCGCGCAACAGCGGGCTGCTGTAGATCGCGGTGAGCGGTTCGCGCCCCAACCGATCGGCAATCCGCTGCGCCTGCTGTAAACCGATCTCGTCCAGCTCGATGTCGATTTGACCTTGAATCCGGCCGGTGGCATTCCAGAGCGAGCGGCCATGCCGCACCAAATGCAAGAGTGTCATGCGAGCAGCTGCTTGGCCGCAGAGTAAGGATCGATCGCACGAGCGGCCACCTGATCGATCGTGCGGGTGAGTGCTTCCGGTCCGATGTGATCGAGCAGCTGCTGCACCAGCGATTCGCGCAGGATCGTCTCCAACTCGATGGCGGCCCGCACCCTCGCCCGCTGCTGCCCCTCTGGGTGCGCGCTTAAATAGGCGCGATGCTGAGTCACGGCCTCCAGCACCTCTGCGATCCCCGTGCTTTCGGCCGCGATCGTCTTGAGGACCGGTGGCCGCCAACGATCGGTAGCAACCTGCGGCGGTGTGGCCAGCGTGGTCAACTGACCGTGATGCAGCACACTGGTCGGCGCTTTGCCCAGATCGATCATGGTGTGGAGGGCATTGACCGTGCTCTGCACGCCATCCCGATCAGCCTTGTTGACAACCAAAATATCGGCGATCTCCAGAATGCCCGCCTTAATCGCCTGCACCTCATCGCCCAACCCGGGCGCTTCGACGACGATGACGGTATCGGCGGTGCGGGCGATATCGATCTCGCTTTGCCCGGCGCCGACCGTCTCGATCAGAATCAATTGAAAACCGGCTGCATCCAGCACCTTCACCACATCGGTGGTGGCGCGCGCCAGGCCGCCCAGGCTGCCACGGGTCGCCATCGAGCGGATGAATACGCCGGCATCACCTGCCAGATCGCGCATGCGAATGCGATCGCCCAAGACGGCTCCACCGGAGAACGGCGACGTGGGATCGACTGCGACGATGCCGACGGTGATCGCTGGCTGATGCTGGCGGGTATACTTGGCGATCTCGCTGACGAGCGTGCTCTTGCCCGTGCCGGGTGCGCCAGTTACGCCAACGATTTGTGCCCGACCCGTGCGGGGATAAATCGACGCTAAGGCCGACCACGCCTCTGCGCCGCCGTTTTCCACACGACTGATCAAACGGGACAGCGCACGCCGATCGCCTTGCAGGGCGCGGTCAACCAAAGCCGGAATGGCTTCAGGCGGTTTGGAATTGGCCACGAATAAACTCAACCACGTGATCGGTGTTGGTCCCCGGTCCAAATACAGCGGTCACCCCCGCATCCTTCAGGGACGTGACATCCTCATCGGGGATGATGCCACCCGCGAAGATCAGAACCTCCTCCAGACCCCGTTCCTGCAAACACGACACAACGCGGGGCAGCAGCGTCAGATGCGCGCCAGACAGGATGGACAGGCCGACAGCATCCACGTCTTCCTGCAGCGCCGCTTCGGCAATCATTTCCGGCGTTTGGCGTAAGCCGGTATAGATTACTTCCATGCCGGCATCGCGCAGGGCGCGCGCAATCACCTTGGCACCGCGATCATGCCCATCCAGTCCGGGCTTGGCGATCAAGATCCGAATCTTCTTATCCATGTCCTCTAACCTTTCCCACCACTTCTCCAGAGCATCTTACCCTAACATTTACTTAATGGTAGAGCGCGTGACGATTATACAACACGCCCGACACCGTCGCAAACACTCCAGCGGCGATGTGCCAGAAGTACTGTTTTACAAATGTTATGGCGTATGCTAAAATCAACCGGAAATCAACGGGGTTTGGGTCTCTCCCAAACCCCACAGTCAACCTAACCTCATCCGTCACTAAATTTATCTATGGCGTCATTTACGCCGCCTCCTTCGACTCCACTCCGTGACATCGGCCAGAAGGCCACCTGGCCTGTGGTTTTTGTCGTCTTGCTTGCTGCCACGGCGATGTTCATCATCGCGCCGGTGCTGGCCATCGATTGGACCCAGAAAGTGCCGTTTCCCAGCGTGTTAGTCCAACCGAATCTGTTGGTGTCCGATGCGGGCGCAGGCGACTGGGGGCCGTCAGTGCAACTGGCTGCCCTTGATCATATCGTTCGCATTAACGACACACCTGTGACAGATCAGTTCACTTACGATCAAGAGGTGATCAACGCGGCTGCCCGTCAAGAGGGGTTCGTCCGCCTGACCTACCAACGATCGGTTGTTCAGGATCCCCGCCCCTGTGGTGAAATGATCGAGCCGGGTGTGTATCAATGCGAAACGACACGCAGTCTGCGCAGGATGGGATCTGACGAATTCGTTTCACTTTTTGCGTTACCTTATGGCTTGGGGTTGGTCTATCTCCTGATCGCCATTTGGGTGTTTCGGCAACGGGGCAACCAACGCACTTCGCAAGTGCTGGCGTTGTTTGCCGGAAGCGCCTCCATCATCTTTGCCACCTACTTTGACGGTTCAACGACAAATCGCTTGCAATGGGCAGCCTTCCTGGCCATCGGCGCAGCCAGTGGC
This sequence comes from Thermoflexales bacterium, assembly GCA_030834825.1. Lineage (GTDB taxonomy): Bacteria > Chloroflexota > Anaerolineae > Fen-1058 > Fen-1058 > Fen-1058. The sequence goes on along the minus strand of JAUQXC010000905.1, from coordinate 17,486 downwards.
GCCATCCTCAGCTTAAGTTTGATCTTCCCCCAGACATCACGCCTCATCGAACGGCACCCCTTGCTGCGTTTTGTGGTCTATGTGCCGGGATTAGTCCTGGCGGGCTTGGCCATCTTCACCTTATACACGGCCACCGATTCCTGGGCGTATGTGACCTGGCAGCGTTGGGTGCTCCTGGCGATGGCCGCCAGTCTCCCGGTCTTCTTCGGCATGCAGATCTATCGGCGCGTGAGATCCGATTCGCCCGTCGTGCTGCAACAAAGCCGCATTATCTTATGGGGTTCGACGCTGGCGTTCCTGCCTTTCCTGGTCTGGGCCGGCTTGAGTCTCTTCAATCCGACGCCTTTCAATCCCTGGTTCTACATGCCCAGCACGATCTTGTTCCCGCTGTCGATCGCGTACGCGATGCTGCGCTATAACCAGCTGAACTTCGATCGGTTGTTGACCGCCAGCGCTTCATACGTGATCGCGGGCGCGTTAGTGGTGGTCATCTATTTCGGCGTCGCCTATCTGGTCTCACTGATAGCCGGATCGACGCAGACGCTGTTTGCCAATCCGGGTCTGGCGGTGCTCTTTGTGCTGTTGGCGGTTGTGCTGCTCGATCTCCCCCGCCAGCGCCTGGAACACGCCATTGAGCGGATCTTCTTCAAGGGCCGCTATGACACACAAGCCTTGCTGCAAAGCTACAGCCGCCGTCTGACCGAATTATCCGATCTGTCATCGGTGGTTCAGACGCTGCGTGAACAAGTGCTGGATTACTTCCGGCCTGATGTGTTGTACGTGTATCTCCTGGATGTCCGTATGAATTCCTTCGTGGCGCAGCCCGATCCTGCGATGCCGCGCCTGCCTTCGACTGCCACCCAATGGCCCCTGGACAGTTCTTTGCCGCGTTGGTTGCGCAGTGAGGGGGGGACGCGTTTTCTGCAGCCGGACCACGCACTGCCCGAGCTGCTGCTGCCCGATCAAGCACGTATCGAAATGATCGGCGCGTTCTTGTATGCTCCGCTCACCGGACATCAACAGCTCAACGGCTGGCTGGCGCTGGGGCCCAAGCAAACGGGACAGATCTACTCCACCGACGACCTGGCCTTCCTCACCTCGCTCACCAATCAGACCGCGCTGGCGCTGGAACGCGCGGTCGTGTTTGATGACCTGCAACGGCGCGTCAGCGAATTGAATGCGCTGAGCCGCATCAGCCAGGCCATCAACTTCACGCTGGACCCGGATGACATTCTGGAATTGATTTATACCCAGACCAGCCGCGTGATTGATACCCGCAACTTTTATATGGCCCTGGCCGACACCAAGCGCGGCACGATGCGCTTTGCGTTCTACGTGGAAGGCAACGAGCGGTTGTATCCCGACGACGAATGGCCGATCGATACCGGCTTAAGCGGCGAGATCATGCGGCGCGGCCAGCCCATCGTCACCGACGATTACGTGAAAGAATGCGAGAAGCGCGGCTTGAGCGCCGGGGGCAAACCCGGCCGGGCCTGGATGGGGGTGCCGCTCAACGCAGGCAACGTCCCGATGGGCATCATGGTCGTCTCGGATTTCCGCGAAGAAGTGGCGTACAGTCCGGAGCAGCTGCAAATCTTCGCGGCCATTGCCGATCAGGCCGCCAGCGTTCTGGACAAAGGCCGCCTGTATCGTGAGACCACCGAGCGCGCCCGGCAGCTGGCCGTACTGAACGAAGTGGGCAGCAGCATTACCAGCACACTTGATCTGCGAACCGTGCTGACAACCATTGTCGCCAAGGCCATGGAACTGCTCAACGCCGAAGCAGGCTCGCTGCTGCTGGTGGATGAGCAGCACAACGAGTTGGTCTTCGAAGTGACCCTCGGCCCCGCCGCGCCCGACTTGCGCGGGCAACGCATGCCCATGAATAAAGGGATTGTGGGCGCAGCCGCCCAGACGCGGCGTCCGCAGATCGTCAACGAAGCACAACAAGATTCACGCTGGCTGCGCGACATGGACAAGAGCACCGCCTTCAGCACCCGCGCTTTGCTGGCGGTGCCAATGATCGTCAAGGACAAAGTCACCGGCGTGATCGAATTGATCAACAAGCGCGGCACCGACTCGTTTAACGAAAATGATCAAAACCTATTGACCGCTTTTGCCGTCAACGCCGCCGTCGCCGTCGATAACGCCCGCTTGTTCACCATGACGGATCAGGCCCTGGCTTCACGCCTGGACGAGTTAAGCACGCTGCAGGAAATCGATCGGCAGTTAAACACCTCGCTCGACATCAAACGTGTGATGGAATTGACCCTGGATTGGGGCCTGCGGGTGATTGATGCCAAGGCCGGCTCGATCGCCTTGCTCAACCGCGAAGACAATTCCCTGATGCTCATGGCCACGCATAACTACACGTACGTGCCACAATCTCTGCCGCTGGATCAGGGTCTGGCCGGTCAGGTCGCCCGCACGGGACAACCCATCCTGGTCAACGATGTCAGCCAGGATCACCGTTACATCGCCGGTTGCCCGGAGACGAAAGCCCAATTAAGCGTGCCCATCAAGCGCGAGAATGAAGTGATCGGCGTCATTAATCTGGAAAACTCGCGCAAAGAGACGTTCAGCATTTTGCACCTGGACTCGGCCTCGCGTCTGGCCGACCACGCCGCCATCGCCATCACGAACGCGCAGTTATACGCCGAAGTGAAGCGCGCCAACGATGCCAAGGGCAAGTTCGTCAGCGAGGTCGCGCATGAATTGGCGCAACCGGTAACGGCCATCAAGGGCTTCAACGACCTGCTGGTCAAAGGCATGGCCGGACCGGTCAGCGACATGCAGAAGCAGTTCCTGTCCACGGTGCAGTTCAACGCCGAGCGGTTGAACACGCTGATTAAAGATCTGTTGGATATTGGCCGCATTGAGACCGGCCGCTTGAAGATGGAGATGGGTCCGGTGGCGCTCGGCCCCATCATCGAAGAGACGATCCGCTCACTGCAAGCGCAAATCGACGAGCGGCAGATGACGGTCGAACTCAATGTGCCCGACGAGCTGCCCAACGTTTTGGGCGACCGCGCCCGCTTGATTCAGATTCTCACCAATCTGGTCAGCAATGCGTACAAGTACACACCCACGGGCGGCAGCATGTCCATTACCGTTTCGCACTTGAAAGAGATTCAACCACGCCAGGCGCCACGCGGCAACTGGACCCGCGCCGATTTGCAACAGCTCAAACCCAATCCGGCCGGCTATTTAGCTTGCGCCGTGAAAGACACCGGCTTTGGTATTGCGCCGGAAGATCAGGCCAAGCTCTTTACGCAGTTCTTCCGTTCGCAAAACCCGTCCGTGCGCGAGCAGCGCGGCACCGGTCTGGGCCTGTCCATCACCAAGAGCCTGATCGAACTGCAAGGCGGCGCCATCTGGGTGGAAAGCGAATTGGAGCAGGGCAGCACTTTCTCTTTCAGTATGCCCATCATCGAAAACGGTGAGCACGAACCAACGGGTTAGTCGTTGGTTGTTAGCGATATTGAGAAGCGCACGGCGGGGTTCGTCGGGCGTTTTTTGTTTGGACAAATCCCAACCTGGACGAGGTGCACTGCTGTGATCATGCTTAAGCTCATCAGCGTTGGCCTGTCGGCTCTGCTGTTTGTCGCTTGCAGTTCAACCCCCACCCCGCCCCGGACAAACGATCACGCTCCGTTAGTCCAGGTTCCGGCTGGTGAGTTCACCATGGGCAGTGATGTTTTACCCAATGAAAAACCGATCCACCCCATCTATCTCGACGCCTTCTGGATTGATCAATACGAAGTAAGCAACTTACTTTATCAAAAATGTGTTGAGGCTCAAGCCTGCCCGCCGCCAGTCGAAGGCTACACCGATCGGCATCCCAACGGTTACTTCACCAATCCGAAGTATAGCAACTATCCGGTGGCCCACGTCACTTGGAGTGAGGCCGATCGTTACTGCCAGTGGGCGGGGAAACGTCTACCGACGGAGGCCGAATGGGAAAAGGCCGCGCGCGGCACGGACGCCCGCAATTTTCCGTGGGGCGCCACGTTTGATGCGCAGCGTGTCAACTCGGCATATAATGAGCTTGTCACCGTCGCGGTTGATAGCTATCCCGACGGCGTCAGCCCCTACGGCGCTTTTAACATGTCCGGCAACGTGTGGGAATGGACGGCCGATTGGTACGACGAAGATTACTACACCATTTCACCGCGTGACAATCCAACCGGTCCGCTAACCGGCACGCTGAAGACCTTGCGGGGTGGTGGTTATGGCGTTTTCGATGCGGCGATGCGCACCTCGTTGCGCCGCGATATGGCTCCCGTCACCCGCGTGCCCTATATCGGTTTTCGCTGCGCCCGATCGGCGCACTAAACGCGCAGGCAGCCTCAGCTTTGTTCGGAGTACAACATGACCACTCTTGATCTCACCGCCCTGCATGACTTCATCATCCGCGCCAAAGCCGCCACCTACGTCGGTAGCGGTCAGAAATTGTTACCCTATCGCCTGGGCTCGCACGATCTGCAATTCGTGGACGGCGACTGGGCCTATCACGACAGCTATCTGGGCGAGCGCGATTTTATCGGCGAAGAGATCGTCTACCGGCAACAACAGGTGGTGTGGGGAATGAATTACTTCGGTTATATCCTCCAACCCGACCGAATCAGCTCGGCCCAGGCGGGACACGTGATCAAAGTCAGTCTGACGCGCCTCTATCAAGAGAATCGTTTCCTCGGCGGCTTCGCATCCACCGTCGACGATCTGCGCTACGTGGACACCAACACAGGCGATGTCTCACTCTTCCACGGCAAAGAATGGATCGAGCATGAAGGCCAGATCGTGTACGAACTGTTTTACCACGGCGGGCTGGTTAAGAGTTAGAAACCGGGTTTCAGAAGTCTCCCGGCCAAGTATGAGTGAGCGCCCGGTGCACCAATTTTCACCGCAGAGCGCGCAGAGGCCATGTTCGAAAACTCCGCGCTCTCTGCGTGCACAGCGGTGGAATTTCATGGATAACACACAAGCGAGAGCATACGATTTATCAACTTGAGATGATTCGACGCTAAAATGTCACGTCAATGTCGGGCGAGAGTGTGCAGCGTCGTGTATCCTTGAGGCATCTTTTTTCAGGAGGACTCTCATGAACGACCCCTTCAAGCAGAATCAAGACTTTCAGCAGCAGCGTTTACCTAAATGTCCGTTGTGCGGCTGCCAGGAATTTCAAAAAGAAGAAGGGCGCCTCGACAGCAAGTGGGGCGTGACCAGTCACAAGCTCATCCTGTTGATCTGCCAACAATGCCGCTTTGTATTGCACTTCTACGACAAACGCTCGATCTGGGATTTTGATTAGCCCCTCGCGCAATTGTCAGCAACCACCAGCGCCGCACGAGTGATCCACCGATAAACCACGGCGGGCCTGATGAGTCTTCAATGCCTGCGGTGTGGCACACTGCTCGCTTTTGCCGGGACGCGTGAATTTCACGAAGGAACCCGCTGGGGGTTCATCGGCGACTGGGGAGAACTTCTTATCAACAAAGAAGCGTTCGATGTATACTTTTGTCCGCACTGTGGCAAGGTCGAGTTCTTCCTTTCCGGCCAGGGCGAGGCCAAACGCGCGGCACCCTATGCTGAGGCTGTCTCGCCGGCGTCCGACATTCAATCAGCGGGCGAAGCATCCCGATCCAATTTGCTCGGCCTGAAGCCGGGCCAATCTCAGTTGACCGACCTGTACCAACACATCGGTTATCCATCCGCCTATCGGCAAGTGGGCGGCTCGACGGCGTTGCGTTATGCCGCGCGCTTTCCCGACACACCCGATGTCGCCGTGGTGGATAGGGTGACTAGCACATTGAAACTGGTTGCCATCGCCAATGCCGATGCCGCCTTCTCGCTTTCCGATTTGATCGCCCACCACGGCGAACCCGAGTTCGCCGGAATCTTCAACGGCAATGAACACCACTTTTTTGCGGGTCATGGATTAGCCATCGTTGCCGCCGGACGCGCGGAAAGTGATATCCTGTATGTGCAGGTGCTACCCGTCGGGATGACCCTGAACGATTACATCGCTGCAGATGGTTACGCCGCCGAGACATTTGTCTTTGCCTCGCCATAGACACCGAAAGGAGTCCGCCATGATGCACCGTTTCTCTCTTGGGCTGCGTGTGTTGTTGTGCTGTTCGCTGATGGCCGTCCTGATTATCGCTCTGCTCCCCGCCTCGCCCGTTCGCGCCGCCGCCTCACTCGAGCTCTACGGCACCTTTCACGCCATCGGCGTGATCGTGACCATCGGGACCGGCGATGATCCCGATCAGGATGCTACGGCCAGCGTGGCGTACCGTGTCAGCGGCGGATCATATCAGCCCGGGTTTCCGTTGACGCGCATCAGCAGCACGCGCTTTGTGGGCAGCCTTTTCTGGCTGCAACCGGGCACGTCCTACGATGTGCGCGTGACATTCAACGATCCTGACGGCGGGCCGTTGAATGGAGCGACTGTACAAAACACGGCCTCCACCCGTAATGAAATCACAGTGCCTGCGCCGAGCAAAACTTACTACGTGACATCCGCCGGCAGCGGCAGCACATGCAGTCTCGCTGCGCCCTGCGCTTTGTCTTACGCGATCAATCAGGCGCAGGCCGGTCAAGCGATTGTGTTGCGTGGTGGTATCTACCATCAAGGCGAGTTCACCCTGCCGCGCTCCGGATCGAGCGGCTCCCCGATCGTGCTGCGCAGCTATCCCGGCGAAACGGCCATCCTCGACGGTTCTGATCCGGCGACATTTACCTGGACCGCGCAGGGCGGCGGAGTGTATCGCGCCACCGTCAACGCAGGCGATCCACATCTGGTGTTAGCCAACGGGCAGCGGCTGTATCCTTATCAAAACCTCAGCGATCTGAACCCGCTCAAGTGGGGCATTCCCGGCTTCTACGTCAATGGCACGAGTCTGTACGTGCGCTTAGCCGGCGACGCGAATCCGGCCGGCGTGACGCTGAACGTCTCGCGTTACAACTCCGCCTTTTTCGTGCAACAAAACAACATCGCCTTTGTCGATCTCACCTTCCGCTATTACGGCCAGGGCGATTACGCCAAAGCCATCTACTTCGACGGTGGCAGTGACAACCTGGTCCGCGGCTGCACGTTCGCCATCAACGATGTGGGCATCGGCCTCAAACGCGCGTCGGGCCGCAACGTGATCGAGGACAACGTCTTCTACGATACCGTCTTCGACTTTCCGTGGGACGCTGTAAAGGATGGCAGCGGCCTGGAATCAGGCGGCGTGATCTTCTACGATCCGGTCACGGGGCGCGGCAACATTATTCGGCGCAACACCTTCCACGATTACTTCGACGGCTTCACCACTTGCCCCTCAGATGATAACGGCGGCTCGACCAACGAGACTGACGTGTACGAGAATCTGGTCTATCGCGCAGGCGATGACGGCCTCTCGGCCGACGGCACGTGCAGCAATGTGCGCATCTGGGGCAACACCTTTCACGATGTGCTGGTAGGCATCTCGCTCGCACCGATCTATGAAGGCCCGATCTATGCGCTGCGCAACGTGATCTATCGCACAGGCGTGGGCAACAACGACTACAGCGGCATGCCCTTCAAATTCAACAGCGGCTATGATCAATCCGGCACGATGTATCTCTTCCACAACACCGCCGATGCTGCCCTGCCCGACAATAATGGCTTCGTCATCCACTCACCAGGAACATGGCAGGCCATCATCGCACGCAACAACATCTGGGCAGGCACCAACTATGCGCTGTACAACGCCAATCCCACCCAACCGCTCGATCTGGATTACGACGATCTCTATACGACACGGTCCGGCGAATTGGCCTATTGGGACGAGCTGTCCGATCGGCATCTGAATACCCTGGCTGAACTGCGCATGCAGACGGGACAGGAAATGCACGGCTTCAACGTGCTGCCAGGTTTTGCCGACGCCGCCAGCGGCGATTACACCCTGGCCCCTTCCAGCACGCTGATCGACAAAGGCCTTTATCTGCCCGGCATCAACCCCGGCTACGTGGGCGCAGCACCCGACATCGGCGCGTTTGAATATCAAGGTTATGGCTTCACCCTGAATGCCCTACCCTCCGCCCGTGCCATCAGGCCCGGCGAAGCGGCGACCTTCGCGGTGAACGTTCAACCGATCGGATCGTTCAGCGCCACCGTCACGCTGACCGCCACTCGTCCTTCATCCAGTCTAGTCATCAACCTCGCGCCGCTCTCCATCGTGCCGCCGGGCGCTGCGACCTTGATCGTCACCAGCTCAGCGGGCATCTTGACGCCGACGTGGTATGCTATTCCCATCACGGCCACCAGCACGGGGATCACACAAACGATCGGTGTCAATCTGCTGGTGGGCGGAGAGCGTGTATATTTGCCCATCATCCGAAAGTGAGCGTGCCGTCAAGATGAAGCGTCTACGTCGTTTGCCCGCACTCATCATGTACCTGGGTATGATGAACTTTTTACTGTTCTTCATCTCTTCATTTTTGCTAGGAGGTGATGGACTCAACGGCAAGATTGAAGCCGGCCATTACTATTTGGGCAATCACGGTGATTATACCGAAGTGATCTACCCGGTCTATTGGTTCAGTCGAGCACAGGGTATTCTCTTTTTTATATCATGGCCATTTGTCATGGTAGCAACACTCATAGTATTGGGCGTTGGCGGTAGCGAGCGAAACGATAAGACCATGAGAGCCACTCAATTAGGTTCTGCTTATGGCTGGCTAGATGGCATCTTTTCACTCCTCTTCGACTCCTGGCGCAAGCCCAATATAGAATGCTTCGCACGGTCAACTCCATCAGAATGTATTCAAGAACTTCTTACATTGCCCGATTGGATCGTGCGTGACTCTCTCAAAAAGAAGACCTTCAATTTGATCTGGGGCGGTCAACACTTTGACATGAGCCAATCTTCTTCGACTAACTGGTATTGGAGAGGCGTGTCCATTGTTCTGCATGGCCACTTTCACTCCACCCCACACGGAACCTATATTAAAGCTTGGTATCGCTGGTCGGCTCTGGATCTACTTTTCTTGTCGATCTTCGCGATGCTTGGCTTGGCCATTCCAGTAGCCGGATTGGAATGGCTGATTGTGAAAGTGTTAGGAGTAAGTCAAGTAGCCGTCGTTGAATTCTTTGCGCCAATCTGGCCCATCTGGTCGAGAGTATCCATCGTAATTGGTCTGCTATTGCTCATCAAGTTCAGCAGTTGGTGGGGACGCCACCACCAACTCGATCTCGCTCGCCTCGTGAAAGAGGCGTTGACGCCAGATTCTTTAGCGCATCCTACCCGATCATCTCGTGACATTCGTCAATTGACGTGACTTCTCCCTCGCCTATATACTGAAACCCGCCGATCACATCACACAGGAGGCACTTCATGCACTTCGGAGTCTACCTGCCCAACTTCGGCGCAGAGACCAGCGCGCTGGCTCTGGCCGAACTCGCCCGTGAAGCCGAGAAGGCTCATTGGGATGGTTTCTTCATTTGGGATCACATCCTGGCGAATAAGAACCAGAAGCTGCCTATGATCGATCCGTGGGTGGCACTGACTGCGGTGGCGATGCAGACCAAACGCATTCGCTTCGGCACGACCGTCACACCGGTCGCACGACGGCGACCCTGGAAACTGGCCCGCGAAACGACGACGCTCGATAACCTCTCCGGCGGACGTTTGATTTTGAGCGTTGGGCTAGGTGAACCCGGCGATGCGGAGTTCGAAGTCTTCGGTGAAGAAGCCGATCCGCGTGTGCGCGCTGAGAAGTTAGATGAAGGACTGGATGTGCTGAACGGCCTGTGGCGCGGTCGAGCCTTCAGTTATCAAGGCCAGCACTATCAACTGGACAAAGTGACGTTCAGGCCCGTGCCCACGCAAAAGCCCCGCATCCCCATTTGGGTGGGCGGCTTCTGGCCAAACAAAGCGCCGTTTCGCCGTGCAGCTAAGTGGGACGGCGTCATCCCTTTGAACAAACACGGCATCTGGATCAGGCCGCCTGACCTGCAAGAGATGCTGGCTTTCATTCGATCGCAACGCACGGCCAAGACTTCATTCGATGCCGTCATCATCGGTGCACGTGTCACCTTGGGCAAGACCAGCGCCGACATCCGCCGGTCGCTGCAGAAACTTGAAGAGGCTGGTGCGACATGGTGGCTGCAAGCGTTATACATGGAGCGCAACTCGCTTGAAGCCATGCGGGCCGCGATTCGTCAGGGACCACCAAAAAGCTAAGTACCATGTCCGCTAAATTTATCGCGCAACAACTCAGCCATCCTGCTGGTGCAATCGGCCGCTGGATTCTAGGTCCCTTGTGGAACCGACGCAATCGCCCGCTGAATGACGTATCTCTTGCGCAGCTCGACTTGCACTCGGTTGATCGCGTTCTTGAAGTCGGCTTTGGCGGTGGCTATCTGTTGGGACGTATGTCCGTGCTGGTCACAGACGGCTTCATTGGTGGGGTGGATGTCTCAGCGACAATGGTGGAGCAGTGTCGGGCGCGTTATCGATCATTGGTTCAAACTGGAAAGCTGGACTTGAAAGTGGGTACGGCCGAACAGCTGCCGTATCCTGACAGGCATTTCACCAAAGCGGTCAGCGTAAACTCGATCTTCTACTGGCCCGCCGCGCCGAGCGCCATCGCCGAGATCGCGCGCGCGCTCGACGTTCATGGCCATCTGGTGTTGTGCTTCACGGACAAAGACAGTCTGCAACAGAAAGACTTTGCCCGCCACGGCTTGACGCTCTATAATGCCGCTGATGTGCAGCACCTGCTGGAAGACAACGGTTTTCATGAGATCAACCTCACACAACACGCAGATCGTCATCGATCTTTCTGGTGTGTCACGGCCCTAAGGAGTTCCACATGATCAAGGCCCTATGGCGTTTTATGCTTGTCGGAGTGTGCCTCATCACTTTAGCGGGGCCGGCCCAACCGATCGGATTGGCGGCTACCCCCGCGATCGATCCGCAGGCCTGCTCGCCGCTGCCCCCACCCGGCGGCACCATCGTCAACGTCTCATCTGTTTTGCAATTGGAGAACGCCGTCAACTCCGCCGCTTCTGGCACGACGATCTTGATTGCCAATGGCACGTATAACCTTGATGGCGTGTATCTGCGCATCGATGTGCCCAACATCACCTTGCGTTCGGCCAGCGGCAACCGCGAGGCCGTCATCCTCGATGGCAACTACCAGACCGAAGAAGTTATTCAAGTCGTCGCGTCGAACGTGACCATTGCCGACATGACTTTGCGCGAAGCGTACTATCATCCCATTCACGTCTCGACCAGCGGCTCTGCGCACACGCTCAACACGCTGATCTACAACGTCCACATCGTCGATCCCGGCGAGCAGGCCATCAAGATCAATCCGGCGACCAGTGGCTACTACACCGATAACGGTGTCATCGCCTGTTCGCACATCGAGCTGACCGATGCGGGCCGGCCGCACATCCGCAACAACTGCTACACCGGCGGCGTGGACGCGCACCAATCGCGCAATTGGGTCATCCGCGACAATCTCATCGAGGGCTTCTGGTGCAGCAGTGGCTTGTCCGAACATGGCATCCACCTGTGGCGCGGCTGCCGCGATACCACCGTGGAACGCAACGTCTTGAAGAACAATGCGCGCGGCATCGGCTTCGGCTTGACGACCGATCCCGGCGGACGTACCTATTCCGATAATCCCTGCCCCGCCGCCAGCGGCTATGTGGACGATTACGGCGGTGTGATTCGCAACAACTTCGTCTATGCCAATCACAGCAACTTGTTTGCTTCGGAGTATCACTTCGACTGCGGTATCTGCGCGTGGAATTCGTGCAACGCGCGCATCCTGCACAACACCATCTACTCCACCGATCCGACCAACACCTTCTCGGCCATCGAGTGGCGCTTTCCCAATACCACGGCGATGCTCACCAACAACCTGGTCAATGATCAGATGCGCGAACGCGACGGCGCCCATGGCACGTTGAGCAACAATGTCACCACCGCTCAGGCCGGTTGGTTCGTCAACGCTTCAACGGGCGATCTGCATTTGCTATCAACCGCCACCACCGTGATCGATCAAGTCACAGCACCGGCCGAAGTGAGTGACGACGTCGACGGCGATCCGCGCCCGATCGGCAGTGCCGCGGACATGGGTGCGGATGAATACGGCATTCCGGCGCCGGCCACCGTGACCGATCTGCACGTGACCCGCGCCATCACCGCCAGCAATGTCTTGACGGCGACGCTGCGCTGGACGCCCCCGGCCGGTGCACTCACCACAACTCTGCGCTATTCTGGTACACTCATCACCACTGCCCACTGGAACGAGGCGACATTGTTGACCACGACCTTGTCCGGCACAGCCTCTGGCTTCACCGCTACGGTTCCCTACCAGGTAGGCATGATTTACTTCGCGCTCAAAGCCCAGAACGAGACAGGCTGGTCGGCCTTGTCAAATATCGCCTTTTGGCCGCAGCAGTTTGTGTACTTGCCCGTCATCTTCAAAAACAATTCGTAAGGAGACCGCGTGACCACTTCTGTCGATCAAGCAATGACTTTGTTCCAACAAGGATTCAGTTGTTCGCAAGCCGTGTGTGCGGCTTACGCGCCGTCGCTGGGTTTATCGCGTGAATTAGCGTTGAAGATCGCTGCGGGCTTTGGCGGCGGCATGGGCCGCCAGGGTGAAGTGTGTGGAGCGGTTACGGGCGCGATCATGGCGATCGGGTTGAAAACCGGATCGATCGAAGCCACCGACACCGCTGCCAAAGAAAATGCGTACGCGCTGACACAGCAAGTGATCGATCAGTTCAAAGATCGACACGGGACGATCTTGTGCCGCGAGCTACTGGGCTGTGACATCGGCCAACCGGAGGGCTTGAGGCAAGCGCGCGAAGCGCAGCTCTTCACCCAACGCTGCCCGCAGTTCGTGCAGGATGCGGCGGAGATCGTCGCAACGTTGATCAAGGAGAAAGAGTAAGCGTGCACATCGAACATGTCGCCATCTGGACGCACGATCTGGAACGCCTGCGCAGTTTCTATGAGACGTACTTTGCCGGCCAAGCCAGTGCCAAGTACGTCAATGCGCGCAAGCAGTTCGAGTCGTACTTCCTCACCTTTGCCGCCGGCGCACGCCTGGAGTTGATGCAAATGCCGACTGTGCCCCTGAGCCAGAATGACGTTGCGCAACAATTCACGGGTTACATTCATATCGCATTTTCGGTCGGCTCGCGTGAGGCGGTCGAGGCGTTAACCGATCGGTTGCGCACTGACGGTTATCCCATCCTCGACGGCCCGCGCACCACCGGCGATGGTTATTACGAAAGCAGCGTGCTTGATCCGGACAGGAATCGGATTGAGATTACGATTTAGTGTAAGGCGGCATCCCTATGCCGCCTACCTCCAATAAAAGAGTCGCTGCCTGCAAAAGCCGCCCGTGAGATGTCACGAGCCGAGCACACATGCCTAATAAGCAACTACTCAGCGGCGTATCAAGGGCAGGTAGACCTTACTGTCGATCGATACACCGCCCCAGAAGCCGCCGGAAAGCGAATAACCCCCACCGTTGAGTGTTGCTCCCGCGTCAGGCTGGCCCAGTGTACCGATCAATTGGTAACCGCCCCCGGCACTGCTGCTGCCCCCACCGTCAATTGTGCTCCAGGTCAGATCGTATCCGCCCCCAGTCTGCGCTACGACTACGCCTTTCCCCAAGATCGCGGTCACAAGCAGCATGAGCAGCACGAACGCGAGGCGGCGCTGCAGAGGTGTCATGTGTCGTTTCATCATGCACCTACCGTCCAGTCACAATAACTTGGAAGTCGTTGTCGACGAGCGCAAAGTTGCCGTTGTAGATGTACACGTCGAAGGTGTTCCCTGCCGCCACCTGGTTGGTTGCGACGAGCCGCACATTGGCCGCGCCGGTTGGCGGAACGCCCATCCCATCTGGGTCGGTCTCGACAGTCACGATCGGTACGAGGCTGAACCCACTGGAGAGCGAACTGTTGAGTGTGATATTGTAGCGGCCAGCTGCGACCCTTGTCACTGACGCGATGTTGAAATTCGTGTCCACCCCACCTGCGGCGGTGACACGCGCCCAGGCGACGATGGAGTTGTCGCGGTAGCGAGTCCCGACTGGCACCACCTTGGCTCCGCCGGCATCGTTGGCGATAAACATGCCGTTGGCGGCGCGGAGGGAGAACTGGTTGTCAGCCGTGGACGAGAAATCGGCGTTGGTGCTGTCAGCCCACACGAACGAGCCAGTGTTCAAGGCTTTCGCCCGGCGCCCCGCCGCCATGCTGAACGCTCCCGCGCTATTGTTCAGGCCGCCGGGGATCGTGGCGTACGAGCCAGTGGCGCTATTCCCCTCGCCACCGCCAACGGTCGCGGCGACTGCATCGGTAGTGGTGATGCTGCTGTTGCCGGCGATGTTGCCGCGCCCGCCGGCGATCGTGCCGTAGTCGTCGGTGATGGACTGCAAGAAGCTGCTGGCGCCACCACCGCTGAGCGAGGCGCCGACCGCGCCGGATGTAATGGTGTTGCCATCAGCGCCGCCGAGGATGTTTGGGCTGGTGGAGTTCTGCTCGGTGCGCAGTCCGGGGAGCGCCAGCGCATAGGGCGCCGGGGTGAGCGGCTGGCGCGGGCTGAGGGTGATCGGCGCTGGGTCGCTGGCGCACTTGACGGCCACCTCCACCCAGCGGCCCTGACCGTTGAAGGCGCTTGCGCCGAATTGACCAGCTTCGTTCAGCTGTACAGTGAACAAGCCACCACTGACACTCACGCCGGCCATGGTCTGAGTCGTTCCAACCTGAGCGCCGGCACTGTCGGCATCCCACAGGCTAAATTGGAAATCACAGACCCCATTGACTGGCCCGTTGGCGTTCCTGAGCTGTCCTTGATACGTGAACCCAGTGCCAGTCAGCGCTTGCGGTCCCACCGGGCCAGATTGTGCCGTGGCATTCCCGGTCAGCAGCGCAGCGAGGATGAGTACGAGCAACAGGTTGGTGAAGATACGGCCGGACGGTAGAGTGGGAAGTGATCGCATGTGTGTCTCCTGTTTTTTTGGCTTGTTAGTTAAAGACCGACGACGCACTCCTTGGGCACGCGTCAGACGAAACCGAAATCTTCGCGGCTGAATAATTACTCGTCCTGATTGCCAAGCGCAATCAGGACGAGTAATTCCCCCGCAACGATGAATTTCATATTAAATAGTAACATATCTCCGACCGTGTAGACAATTGGCATACTCCGCCAACAACACGCAATAGTTCGGACCGGCAAAACAGGCTGGCCCATAAAAACCTCCGGGGTCGTTCGCCAAGCAGAGTATAATCACCACTATGGAACAACTTGGCGAACTACTCAGAATCAGTTGCTGGGGCTGCTGCGGCACATTCGCTTTGTTTCTGATTTTGCTGGCGTTGCCACAGAGCCGTCTCCGCTACTATGTCCTGCGCGGCTTGGGCATTGTCTTCTTCACCATCACGGGTCTGTTAGGGCTTTACATTGTAAGCCCGATTGATGCGCTGCCCGATGTGATTCCGTTGTTGGGCCAGATCGACGATAGCGGCGCGCTCGTCAGCGCCATCGTGACGGGGCTGAGCGGCGCCATCGCTTGGTGGAATTCCAGGCACCCGAAATCCGCTCGCCCTTCCGGCACAGGCGGACCGCCACAGTTGCCGCCGAGGCTATAAGCTTGACGCTTTCTAAGATTGGCCGGCTACTGGGGCCTGGACTGACTTCCCTGCACGTGACGCCGACTCCACATTTCAAGCGTCGTCGTCGGCGCGCCGAGCAGTGCGTTGGCCTCCGCCGGATATTCGCTGAACTTCACCGTTTCGCAATAACGAAAGAACGGCAGCGCAGCCTGTAATTCCCGGCGCTTGCCCAGCTTTGCGATGATCGTAGCCATGCGAATGGAGAGATAAACGATCCGCGCTTTGGGATGCGCGATGCCGCAGAAGATGTGCAGTGCCTGGCGCATGGTCAGGACTTCAGGCCCACAGATGTAAAAAACCTTGTTCGCCGCCGCTGGTGTTGAATATGCTTTGGAGACCATCCGCGCATAGTCATTGGCCGCTAGCCATGAATAGGGTGTGGGATGTCGGCCAATGTGCAGCGCCATTTTGCCTTGCACAAAGTTGTGCAGCGTCTCCATGAAGTAGTTATCGCGGAAGATCGTGTAAGGCACACCCGAGACCTGGAGCGCCGCCTCGGCCTGAAACTTGGCTCGTGTGCCAGCATACCAGCAGTTCTCCTCACACACCGAACCGCCTGAGGTATAGGTGATGCGCTGCACGCCAACTCGGCTTGCAACGCGACTTACATTCTCGGCGCCCCGCCGCTCCAGATCGTAATCAAAGCCGCCCTGCAGGTTGAGGTGAACACCCTGACAACCCGACAGGGCGGCTTCAAGCGAAGACGGTTCGTCGACATCTCCTTTGACGATCTCAAATTCAGCGCCCAACCGGGCCTGCGCCTTTTCCGGCGAGCGTGACAGGATCCGTACCAGGTACCCATCGGCCAGTAAACGACGGGCGACCGGCTCGCCCAGCATGCCCGTTCCACCAACGACGAGGATAGTGTGTGTCATGCGCATCTCCTTCACAGTTTTTTCTGAACTAACGCGATCGTTTCATCCAGCCAATGCAGGTACGCCTCTTCGTGTAGCTCGCCCAGCCGCCGGGTCGCTTCCCACAACACGGCATCTTTAACCAGCTGTGGATACTCCTCGGCCGACTGCTGAATCTCCGTCGCCATTTCATTTTGAATCAGGTGATAGCGCTGTTGATGCAGATCCCGCTGCACCCGCAGCTGGGCGAGCAAAACATCTTTATCCAATTGGGCCGAAAAGAACAGTTTCAGCAGCAGCAGCTCTTTTTTCGTCCCTAATTCCGTAATCGGTTGGGCCAGCCACTGGGCGAGAGCAGCCCGCCCGCTGCGCGTGATGGTATACACCCGCCGATCGGGCCGTTCCGCTTGCGGCTGGATCTTTGAGGTAACGCATCCCTCGTTTTCCAAAGCCTTGAGCGTCACGTAAATTTGACTGAGCTCAGCATGCCAGAAATGAATTGTCGATCGATTGATGGCCTGTTTGAGCTCATACCCGGTGAGGGAGCGATAGTTCAAGAATCCTAGCAGAACGTATTTCAACATGAGGGCTTTGATCTCCTGTGCAAAGTGAAAACGCCGCCTATATATAAATTATTATATATAATTTATTATAGTATAATCCCGGTTTTCCGCTTGTCAAGAGCTGTTCGACCACCGGGGTATTTCACTCGGTGTCCGCCACACATAGGCCCACCTAGCGGCGATTTGTTTATCCGCCATCGATCAGCAACCTCCCGGAGGGCTCAACCCTCCGGGAGGTTTGGAGACCCGTTACTTTTGGCTCACTTTTACGACTGTAAGCATATGACTACAATGAGCGCAGTGCCGACTCAAGCGTCCGCCGCCAGACTTACGCTCGCCCGACGCCTTCTTGCGCAGGTTGATACGCGCGCGTTGCTAAGCGGGGCACTGCTC